>JAYUWT010000151.1:0-14594 GCA_043753405.1 Saprospiraceae bacterium
GTGAGGGTTGAAATAGATGGAAGATTTTATACTCCTCAGGAAATATCAGCTATGGTACTTCAGAAAATGAAAAAAGTTGCTGAAGAATTTTTAGGTCAGGAAGTAACAGAAGCTGTTGTAACGGTCCCTGCATATTTCAATGATTCACAAAGACAAGCGACCAAAGAAGCCGGTGAAATAGCAGGATTAACGATCAAAAGAATTATCAATGAGCCTACAGCAGCAGCTTTGGCTTATGGTTTGGATAAAAAACATAAAGATTCTACGATTGCAGTGTATGATCTTGGTGGTGGTACATTTGATATTTCTATTCTGGAATTGGGAGATGGTGTATTTGAAGTTAAATCGACCAATGGTGATACCCACTTAGGAGGAGATGACTTTGATAAAGAGATCATTGATTGGTTGGCCGACACGTTCAAACAACAGGAAAACATAGATCTGCGAAAAGACCCTATGGCTCTGCAAAGATTGAAAGAAGCTGCTGAAAAAGCTAAAATAGAACTTTCTGCAGGAAATGAAACAGAGATCAACCTACCTTATGTTACAGCGGTTGACGGAGTTCCTAAACATTTGGTTTCAAAACTTTCGAAAGCTAAGTTTGAGCAATTAGTTGATTCTTTGGTTAAAAGAAGTATTGAACCATGTCGTCAGGCATTAAAAGATGCAGGGTTAACAACATCGGATATTGATGAGATCATTCTTGTAGGTGGTTCTACGAGGATCCCTAAGATACAGGAAGCTGTTGAAGAATTCTTTGGTAAAAAACCAAGTAAGGGTGTGAATCCTGATGAAGTAGTAGCTATCGGTGCCGCCATCCAGGGTGGTGTATTGAGCGGTGATGTGAAAGATGTCCTTCTATTGGATGTTACTCCTCTATCAATGGGTATTGAAACTATGGGAGGTGTTTATGATGTTGTGATCGAAGCGAATGCAACTATTCCTACGAAAAAATCGAAGATATATTCCACTGCAGCTGACAATCAGCCTTCAGTAGAAATACATATACTACAGGGTGAACGTCCTATGGCTAAAGATAACAGAAGTGTCGGAAGATTTATCCTCAATGATATACCGAATGCCCCTCGCGGAGTTCCTCAGATAGAAGTAACTTTTGATATCGATGCTAACGGTATCCTTAAAGTTACCTCTAAAGATAAAGGTACAGGTAAGGAACAAAGTATCCGTATTGAAGCTTCTACAGGCCTTTCCAAAGAAGAAGTGGAAAGAATGAAAGCTGAAGCAGCTGCAAATGCAGACGTGGATAAAGCTACCAAAGAGCGGATCGAAAAACTGAACAGCGCTGACTCCATGATCTTCCAGACTGAAAAACAGTTGAAAGAATACGGTGAGAAAATATCTGAGCCTAATAAAGCTCCTATAGAAGCTGCATTGGCTGACCTGAAAGAAGCTCATAAGACTGAGGATCTGGCTAAAATTGATACCGCTACTACCGCATTAAATAATGCATGGCAGGCAGCAAGTCAGGAAATGTATGCAGCCGGTAATGCTCAGAATGAACCTGGTGCAGAAACAAACCAGGAAACAAATGAAGGCGAAAACACAAATGATACGGAAGATGTTACTGATGTAGAGTTTGAAGAAGTTGACAAAAAATAAGCGAAAGCTTTGTGAAATAAAAAGGTTGTCCGTATGGGCAGCCTTTTTTTATGTCCGGGAGTATAGTTGTATCGCAAAGTTGCAGTTAAGGTTATCACAAAGTTGCACAGAGATTTAGGAAGAGTTACACAGAGTTCCAAAATAATATTTCTGTGAAACTCAATTTTTCACCTCAGAGATTCTCTGTGATACAAATTTTCTATTAAAATTATTAAAGCTATTAAGCTGTTTGCCGGAAATGTAAAGATTCACAAAATCTTTAACCATGTTAAAGTTTCGAGGGCTCCTTCTAACGACTTAACTTCTTAACCTTTTAACATAGGTGAGAATAATTAAGATAATATCCTATTTTCGCTTATGAATTACTTCATCAAAATTCTAAACTAATGGAATGGTATCTAAAGGCATTCAGGCAATATGCCGATTTTAAAGGGCGGGCAAGAAGGAAGGAATACTGGATGTTTACTTTATTCAATATGATCTTTATTATGGTGGGAGCTGCTATCATGTTTACAATTACTGACCTGTTAGGAGATTATATGGGGATGTTTGCAACCTTTGCAATTCTTTTCATCTATATGATTATTATTATTATACCTGCACTTGCAGTCACTGCTCGAAGACTGCACGACACCGGAAAAAGCGGTTGGTTTATCCTATTATATTTAATACCCTTTGGAGGTATGGTCCTATTTATCTTTATGTGTATCGATAGCGATTACGGAGAAAATAAATGGGGACCCAATCCTAAGGATATTGGAAATAATACGGAGATTGATCAGATAGGAGTTAGTTAGTTGAGAGTTGAGAATTGAGAGTGGAGAGTGGAGCGAAGATGGAACGGAAGGACGAAGAGTTGAAAGGCTGATGGCTAATGGCTTTCATTAGTTGAAAGTTGAGATTTGAAAGTTGAGAGTGGAGCGAAGATGAAACTTTTTGGCTGATGTATGATGGCTCTTTAAAAATTGACAATTTACAATTGACAATGAAACGAAGATGAAACAGTCTGGCTAATGGCTGATGGCCAATGGCTAATGGCTTTGATGTGGAAACCTGTTTAATTTATCTGTCGACTATTACTTATTACCCATTACCTATTACTTATTTATAAAGGCTAATATCTCTAAATTGACAATGGGCAATTGACAACCAAACGAAGATGAAACAGAACTTCTTGTAATGTAAAATCTTACGAAGCGGCCTACAGCTTAAAGCTTATGGCTTACAACAAATTGACAATTGAAAATGGGCAATGCCGCGAAGATTGAATATACCATCGATCATAAATCAAAATACCATTTCGAAGCGGCCTACAGCCTATAGCATATTGCCTTGGGCTAGTTGAGAGTTGAGAATAGAGAATTGAGAGTGGAGAGTGACAGCGAAGATGGAACGGAAGGACGAAGAGTTGAAAGGCTGATGGCTAATGGCTTTTATTAGTTGAAAGTTGAGATTTGAAAGTTGAGAGTGGGGCGAAGATGAAACTTTTTGGCTGATGTATGATGGCTCTTTAAAAATTGACAATTTACAATTGACAATGGACAATGACGTAGAGATGAAACAAACTACAAATAATAAAAATTTTGCCAAAAAATATTGAGGACGACGTACAGCCTATAGACAAAATTTAGTTAGAAGGAAAAGAGTCTGAAAATGTATTTATTTCTGATGAGAGTAACTCCATTCAACATTTATCATTCAACATTCAACATTTCCCTATGTTTTGGGACTTCCTCCCGACTTCCCGTCAAATCATCCCCCTGGCCTTCACTTCCAGATACTTGTTGATAACATTAATCGTAAGGTTTTCAGGTTCAGTGAGCACAGAAAGGATCCCATATTTGCGAAGTTCATTGACGATCAATTTCTTTTCATAAGAGAATTTTTCAGCGATGGCTTTATCATAAATATCATGAACATCAACTGATTTGGATCTCATCATGGTCTCCAGTTCTGAATTCTTGAAGAATATAACTATCAATAAATGATTTTTTGCAATGCTACGGAGGTACTTTATCTGCCTCTTTAATCCATCTATCGTTTCAAAATTACTGAATAAGATCACTAGGCTGTGCTGATTGATAAACTTGCGCGTATCTGCAAACAACCGGCCATAGTCAGACTCAGAAAAATCAGTTTGGACGCGATAGAGTTTTTCGAGGATATTGGACATTTGACCTGAGCGCCTGTCTGCCACCACCCTATTTTCAAGTTTTTTGCTAAAGGTTGCCATTCCTGCTTTGTCCTGGTTGCTGATCACGACATGGGAGATGATGAGGGCACAATTGATCGAATGATCCAGCAGACTCAGGCCATTAAAAGGCATCTTCATGACCCTTCCGGTATCGATAATACAGTAAACAGCCTGGGCCTTTTCTTCCATATACTGATTGACCATCAGTTTGTTGGACTTTGAAGTTGCACGCCAATTGACTGATCTCCAGTCATCTCCATGTACATATTCCTTGATCTGTTCAAATTCCATCGAATGTCCCAACCTTCTCAACCTTTTTATCCCGGGGAAATTAATAGAATTGATCATCTGATGAATATTATATTTATCCAGATGAATATAGGATGGATAAACAGCAACTTTCTTTCCTTGCTCTATGGAATACTTGCGTTTAACCAGGCCGAGTACAGTTGAAGCAAAAATATTTAAAGACCCAAAGATAAAAACTCCGCGTGACCTGGGCTGAATGTTATATGATACCGATTTTGAAGTATAACTTTTGATTGTTTCTTCAAGTAAAAAATCCCTGATTTGAAACTGGGATGGGATCTCGTCTATTATCTCTACATCTATATCATGAAAGTAATTATTGGAAATTTCAATGCGTACCTTATTAATATCTCCGTTTGAAAGCCTTTCTGTCATGATCCTTGTCCCATGGACTCCTTCTCTGACTCTAAACAATAAAAATATATCGGCAAACCAAATTGTAACCAGGCCTGAAAACAATATCCACGCAATTTCAACCAAGGCGGAAAAGAAAAATCCCAGGATCATAATGATCACGATTCCGGCTCCGATATAGAAGAACCGGTCAGTAATATATAGGCCCTTATAGATCCGGATCATATCAGTTATCTTGGTACATCAACAGTGTCTATGATCTGCGTAATGATCCTTGCAGGTGTCACATTTTCCATTTCCTGGGCCGGCGCTACCATCACCCTGTGTTGCAAGACAGGTACAGCTACTGACTTGATATCCTCAGGAGTTACAAAGTCCCTGCCCCTTAAAGCCGCATGAGCCTTTGCTGACTTTAGAATAGCAATGGATGCACGTGGCGAAGCGCCCAGGTAAAGACTGGCATTTTCCCTTGTAAGTTTGGATATCCTTGCTATATATTCCAGGAGGTGAGGTTCTACAATGATCTCTTTGATCATATCCTGCATTGAAATTATTTCTGTGGCACTGATGACCGCGTTGATAAGGTTCTGCTTTTTATCCAGACGGTTTTCGTGTTCCTTTTTAAGGACTTCAATTTCTTCTTCCAAAGAGGGATAGTGAATATCAATTTTAAAAAGAAACCTGTCCAGTTGGGCTTCAGGCAAACGATAAGTTCCCTCATGTTCTATTGGATTTTGTGTGGCCATCACGAGAAATGGTTTTGCCATCGCATATGTCACACCATCCATAGTAATCTGTTGCTCTTCCATCACCTCAAACAGGGCAGCCTGGGTCTTAGCAGGAGCTCTGTTTATTTCATCGATTAGAATGATATTTGAAAATACAGGACCTTTTTTATAATTAAAAGTGGAAGTTTTCAAATCAAAAACTGATGTACCCAGGATGTCGCTGGGCATAAGATCGGGGGTAAACTGAATCCTGCTGAAACCTGTGTCTATAGCCCTCGCAAAAAGTTTGGCTATTAAAGTTTTTGCCACACCTGGCACTCCTTCCAGCAGAATATGACCATTTGCCAGTAATGCAACCATGATAAGGTCTATCACGCGATCTTGTCCAACTATGACCTTTCTTATCTCTTCCTTAATTATTTCGAGTTTAGCATTTAAAGCCAGTACATCTACCCTGCTTTCAAAATGCACCTTGTTTTGTTCTGAATTTTCTTCCTGCATAATTAATAAAATATTTGATGTATTAAATTGTCCAGGACAGCCAAAGTGATCTTTGGATCCTGCACGTTTCTTTCTTTGACCGACCGCATGATCGATACTAATTCCTTGATCAGATCTTTATTCCCAGCTGTTTTAGCACTAAGTGCATGGACAAAATCCACTTCTGGAAGATCAGGATTTATTTTATAATCGGTCCATATCTTATCACGAAGATAGGTGATACGCATCGACAATAGGGTCCCGGGGCTTCCTTCCTGAAAATAAAGGTTGCCGATCGTTTTTGCAAATTCGACTGAGGTATTGGAAACCGGTTGAATTATAGGAACTATCCTTTGTTTTCTTTTTGCATTGAATAAAATAAATAATAAAATTCCTGATAGAATAAGATAAAATGCGTTGCGCAATGCATCCTGTGAAAGAATATAAGATAAAGGAGACGTTGAAATGTCACTTTCCACCTTTTCATTTGTAAACCAGACAATGTTTTTGCCGGGGACCTCACTCAGGATATCCTCAGCATATTTCCTGGAACCTCCCCGTAATAAATAATAATTTGAGAAAACATACGGGCAGAGGTGCACATATAAATTGCCTTCCCCATATCTGATCCTGACAAAATTAGGCTGTATACCATCCTTTTTAGTTATAAGTTCACCAAGGATTTTGAAATCCTTATTTGATATTTGGGCAATATTACTGAAATGACCCTGCTCATTATTTGACTTAATTATATAATTCTTATTACCGATCAAAAGAGCTGAAGAGTCAGGAGTAGGGTATGAATAATAGGAGTTTAATCCAAGTTCCAGTGACATGGCAATGGTCATGTAATTAACGCTGATGAATCCATTGAAACCGCCTCTTACAGCATTTAGCAATTCTTCGATTGACTTATCCTCCCAGTCCACATGATCATTGATATAAATGAAGGTTCCCGGAATAGTTGTATCCAGTTTAGTGGAAAGTCCGTTTAAATATTCAAGCGGAGGAAGGTTGACCCTGGTTATCTGCCTGTTCTCAAATAATTTGTTGATCTCATTGTTGAGGACATAAAGAGCCAGCGGTTTTTTTTCATATAATCTATAAGAAGGTGTCCAATCCAATACTTTTTTCGATTTTTTCCGGGGCATAAAGATCAGCAGGAGAATCAAAGCTGCAATAGAAACAAATATGATGATCTGGTTTTTCTTCATCACACGATTTGTCTTAATGTCCTGTCAAAACTGTCCCTTACCTTGTTGAAATCAAGGTCATCAACCTCCGCTTCTCCATACCATATATAATCGTAGATATAGGACAAGTAAGCAAAAGATGATTTGAAATTAACGTTTTTGATCTCGTACAAATAATCACTATTGGTCTTTTCAGGGTTCATCGAAATGATGTGATGTGCATCCAGTTTATGCAACAACCATAGGTAATAGTATCGGACTGCCATCCGTTTGTTCCCTTCATTTACCGACTTTCTTATCATTGCTTCAAAATCGGTAATAAGATTTGTATCATCGTCCGAATCGTCCTGTGTGATTACATTTTTTTTCTTTTTCCAGATTGCCCAACTTACATCCTTATAGAATAAAAACTTTAAAAAATAGAATAAGACCAATATTAGGATCCCGTATATTAAATACCTTATAGCAGTAGCAAATGCACTCAAATTAAGGTTCGGAATAAAAGAAAATAATTGTCTCAAAAATTTAACAAACCACGGTTCATTTTGTGTGACTTCTACCGGAGGATCTTCTTCAAATTTATCATTAAGTTTCCTGTATTTTTTCTGAAGATCTTCTTTAAAAGATGCCTTATCTCTGTACCTTGAACTACTGAGGTCCTTCAGGAAAATAGATTTGTAATATTCCTGATAAGTGGTATCAACAATTTCTTCATTATCTTCATATGTCCCCTCGTAGATGGTATCACCCGGGATTACACTTTGCCCGGCCAACAAGGAAGCCCATAAACCTATAAGGAATATAATTATTAATGATCTCAAGTGGCTGATATTTTTTTAACCACTTTCAATGGATAAATCAGGTAATAATAAGAGATGCAAAACAGGGTTACAAGGATTATGGAGACACTTATAAATGGGTGCATTTGTTTTGAAAATCTTGTTACAAATCCTTCTAAAAATCCCGCTGCAAAAAAGAATGGCGCAGTACTCATAAATATTTTGAATCCCGAAGAAAAGGCATTTTTAAACGAATCCATTCGTGAATAAGTACCTGGAAATAAAATACCTCCTCCCAATATCAGTCCTGCCATGGTAGTGATCACTATGGAAAATATTTCCATGGCACCATGGATCCAGATACCTCTGACACTTGCCCAGAAAACTCCTTCTTTCACAAAAAAATATTGAAATGACCCAAGCATGATACCATTACTCATAGCTATGTATACCGTTCCTATTCCAGCGAATATACCGTATAAAAAGCATTTGACGCTTACCATAAGGTTGTTGAAAGTTATACCCAGGAAACTCCCCCAATTACTGCCGGAACCATAGACTGCAACGGGATCACCATTGCTGATATTTTCCAATGTCATATCCACATAACCATTGCCCAGGATCAATCTCACAAAATCATCGTCATAAATAGAAGAAATAAGGCCTATTCCTACAGAAAGGCCAAAGATCAGAAAGGCAAAAAGTAAATATTTTCTATATTCGTACATCAATAATGGGACTTCTATTCTGAAGAAGGTCACAATTGACGAGGCTTTATTCCTTTTGGTCTTATATATTTTCTGGAAAGCGTTGGCGCAAAGTTGATTAAGGTAATTGACAGTTTTACTTTTGGGATAATATGTTTGAGCGAAAGCCAGATCATTGACAAGGCTTATATACAGGTCAGATAATTTATCAGGATCTATATGGATCGAGCCCTTGCCAAAAGCTTCGAATTCCATCCATTTTGATTTATTTTGGGTTATAAATGCGATTTCTTTCATCCTGACGTGAAAATATGATAAATGAGTAACATAACTATTAATACAACTCAAAATGTAAATATAAATTTTTTACTGGCGGATACCAGTTTGCGGATCTCCGCTTTTTTTATTGATTTCCTGCTAAAAGCCCTGTATTATTTAGCTATATTTCTCGTGCTTTCTAAGACAGATTCATTCAATGAAATGGATGAATGGAGTCAACGTTCAGTATATATCTTATTTTTTCTACCCATCATGTTTTACAGTTTAATGTTGGAATATTTTAATGAAGGGCAGACTATTGGGAAGAAAATAATGAAGATTAAAGTTGTCAAAATAGATGGTTATCAGGCTTCATTTATGGACTACCTTACCCGGTGGGTCATGCGGATTGTAGACATTCAGATAGGATTTGGCCTGACGGGGTTAATAGCAATCTCATCAAGTAAGAACAATCAAAGACTCGGTGATATGGCTGCCGGAACTTCAGTGATCAATTTGAAAAACACAGTGGAATTCAGTCAAACTATATTTGAAGATCTTGATATTGCCTATATTCCAAAATATCCTCAGGTCACCCAATTAACTGATAATGATATCAGGATCATTAAAAATAATCTTCTGACAGCTACAAGACAAGACGACAAAGTTCTGATATCACGACTTATGGAAAAAGTAATAAAAATAACCGGAGTTGAGCCGGAAGAAAAAAATGGCTTTGATTTTATCTCAAGGGTTATCAAAGATTATAACTTTTATACGAAAGAGTAATCAGAAATCAGATATCAGATATCAGAAATCAGAGGGTCAGAAATCAGAGGTCAGGGGTCAGAGGTCAGGGGTCAGAGGTAAAACGGCGATTAAATTTGGTAGACTTTCACTTGATCACTTGATCACTTGATCACTTATCACTTATCACCCATAATTTATAATTTATAATTAACAATTATCACAGCTCCTTGTCCAGATTACCCTTCCTAAGTTTGCCGGATATTGCTTTTATCTCATATTTTGTAAATTCCTGATTTGCCTTGAAGCCAAAGGAGTAAATGATCTCGCCGGGACGTGTAAGTTTGACGAACTTGTTAGTATAGATCTCTTTCTTAAGCTCATCCCAAATCAACTCATTGGTCAAAAGTTCTTCTCCGTTTTTACTTATTAAGTGCACAGAATCAGTCGCAATGACTTGATTTTTACGCGGTATTCTTTCCGCCTTTTTAGCAGTTAGTATAGAAGATATTTCTTCATTGTCATCATAAAAAGAAACAGTAACACCCAAAGGGAAAACATCTTTGGGGTCCGTCTGATCCAGGAATCTGATCATAGTATCATACTCGATGCGAACTTTGAGACGGGCAGAGTCGCTATATAAAATCTCTCCATCACTGCTGGTTTCCAATGAACCTGAACCTCCTAAACCTGCAATACGGTTAACTTCGCTGATGTCATTCTCGCAAGAAGTTACAACAAAAGCAAGGCAAAAAAGCAACATAATCCGGTTAATAAGGAATTTAAACATGCACAAATTTGAGAAATTTTGATTGGAAAACGTAGTAAATTAGAAAACATGATTACCTGATCAGGGTAATAGATCCTTTCAATAACTTTTTTATCTTATTTTTTGATTGGACTTCTGTCATGTATACATAAACTCCGGGATTTAATACTTTTCCATTGAAGGTCCCATTCCAGCCTTTACTTTCATTATTGGGTTCAAAAGACCGGGATTCAAATATCAGTTCCCCCCATCTATCATAGATCTTAAGAAAGTTGACCATACCTGCACCTTTGTCACTATAGACAGTAAAAATGTCATTGATTCCATCCAAATTGGGAGAAAAAATATTCGGTATATAATAATTATTATCTACTACTCTGATCAAGATCTGATCCTGTGCTTCACATCCTTTCTCATCCCTGATATTGACCTTTATAATACCATCATTATGTAAGGGTAAGGTCGCTCCTATGGAGCAGGTATCACAATTAAATAATGAAGTTGGCGTCCAGATATATTGAATATCAGATCCTTCCAGTAAATATGAAACATCTAAAACTATTGATTCTCCGGGTTCTAAAATGGTATCCTGTCCGATATCAGCTACTAAAACGCCTCCACAACATTGAACATTGAGTGTGTCATTATAATAAGCCCGGCAGCCGCTCTCATTTTCAACAATTACAGAAATAGATTTTGTCCCGCTACGTGAAAATGTTATTGCTTTGTTTCCTGGCCCTATATCTGTATTGGGGTTTCCATCGGGAGTAAAAGACCAGCTCATTTCTACAATATTTCCAATCCCGTTAAAAGTCTTATCTGTGATAAAAATTGAATCTTCCCTGCATACACCGGACAAATGACTTAGATCAAAGTCTGCTTCAAGTCCCTGAAAAGTAGCAGTTCCCCCAAAGCTAATTTCAAAAGCTTCATTCATTGAAGTATAATTATTGATGATCAAAGCATATGTTTCCCCTGCCACCATATCTAAAGGTCTCAGGAAATTATTTCTTGTGGGGCTACATCCCGCAGCTTCTTCCAAATCTGTTTCTCCTGCCTTCAATCCTGTTTTGCCACAACAATGGCCACTTGAATTGCATTGAGATGGAATCACTCCTGTGGCCATGCACCTGATAGGACTAAGATCACAGCTCTGCTCATCACCATTGACCTTAAATACTACAAAGTCAATATCATCCAGTTTATTTAATGGATTGAGTTCGAAAGTAAGATCGCCGGAACTTTCACATTTCCATTTGAACCAAATGCTGTTTGATTCCGTAGTATTCACGAAGCATGAAATTGCTGACAATTCTTCCTGAGTGCCAAAACCAATCACACTATTGACGACAAATCCCTCTTTTGAGCACAATAAATTTGCATTACTGCAATCACTACCTGCTTTGGCAGGAGAAAAATAATTGTTTAGGCAGACAGTAAAAGCAAATGGGTCGGGATCTTTAGATTCTATCCGGAGCAGATATTTATGCCCCTGAATCATTCCTCCTTTATACATCCACAAGTAGTTATCACCAGCTATTTGTTCCTGACATAATATTTCAAGCAAGTTGTTGCATTCTCCATCATATAGGGACGCACTAACTGTATGACCGCTTTCCGGAGTAATAATTATTATTACATCAGAAGCAACACCATCAAATGAAAGCCAAATATCATTTCCTATGTCATCGTAACAAGCAGAATAACTATTAGAACTTGGGCTGGTGGCCTGATTGTTAAATTGAAGGGTATCACTGCACCAATCCCTGGCATTATTTATAAAAAAAGAATTGGAACATTCATCATGTTTATTTTGGGTCTGGCCAAGACCAGTAAATATAATAACCAGATAGAATGTCAATAAACTTTTCACATGGAGCTACATTTATTTTACTAAGGTAATGGATCCTTTGTAAACTACTGTCGCATCATCGATAAAAGTCACTTTCGCAAGATATACGAAAACGTCTGAAGGTTGTTCCTGGCCCTTAAACAGTCCATCCCAACCGAGGTTCTCATCATTTGGCATAAAATCTTTACGTTCGAATACACATGCTCCCCATCTATTATAAACCCTCAGATAATCTATTTTCTTTACGACGAAAGTATTTCCAAATCCGGTAAATCCATCATTTATACCATCAAAATTTGGTGAGAAGGCATTTGGAAAGAAAAACGGTCTTTGCACATCCACCCTGATAATTAACGAATCTGTTGCCTGGCAATTGAACTCATCTGTTGCAGTAACAACCAACTCAACATCATTGAATGTTTTAACATTGGTAACGGGGCATCCCTGGCATTTTATTAAATTAGGAGGAGTCCAGAAGTAAAATATATCAGTGCCTTCCAGCACAGCGTTGGCGGTAACATCGATGGAATCTCCCAAAGTAATGGTCGTATCCCGGGTTAAATTGATCTCATGATTAGGGCCGCAACACAATACCGAGATGGGTTCAGCTTTAGAAACGATGCAGCCTTTATCACTTGTGACTGTTAATACCGCCCATTTTTCACCTCTTTTAAGATAAGAAACTGTTTTATCACCCGGCAGATTTGATTCTGTAGGAGTGGCATCCTGACCAAAGATCCAGTGAACTTCTGTGATTTCTCCCACATTGATCTTGGACTTATCTACTATCATGATTTGCTGTTCCCTGCATGCAGAAGAATCGAGCAATATATCAAAATCAGGAATTGGTCCTTCAAAAGTAGATGTACCGCCAAACTCTATTCTAAAACCATTGCCTGTGTTAGAAAAATTATTAACCCCCAGCATATAACTTTTTCCTTTTTCCAACATAACAGGAGCAAGCCAGTTGTCCTGTCCACTGGCACAATTGGGTGGCTCTGAAATATCAGATGCACCTTCTTTAAGTCCCGTTGGACCAAAACATGATGCAGCTGCACATCTGAGTATTGTCCTGTCACAAGTTGAAAGCGGGCCATTTAATTCATATAAGGCAAAGTCAAGGTCATCAGGAGCATTGGAAGGGCTCAATATAAATGTAAAGGATCCGGAAGTATCACAGGTCCATTTAAACCATGTTGAATTAGTCTCTGATTCCTGGGTAAGATTGGGATCAGCAAGGCACGGTGCGTCATCAAATTCTTTTTTCACGCTGCCCACACCTTCCACTTTCTGGACGACAAATGCTTCCTTACTGCAAAGAATGGAGGCAGTGATACAATCACTTCCCGGATTGATAGGCGGAAAATAGTTGTCAAGACATATATCAAAACTCCCTTCGGAATTATTCTCTCCCTGTACTCGTAAGAAATAAACTGAACCAGGAAAAAGTCCACCCTGATACAATTGAAGGACTCCACCTTGTACGAGATTCGATTGGCATTCAAGCTCATTGATCGTTCCACTGCAATCTCCTATATATAATGCAGCTTCAGGATCACCAAGTGAACCGGGCCTGATCAGGATAGTAATGTCTGACGCAATGGCTGTAAAACTATACCAGACATCTTTACCTGTACCTGAAAAACATCCTGCAGATCCAAAGCCTGAAGGTGTAGCTGAAATATTGTTAAAAACTGATCCGCTGGAACACCAGTTTTGAACATTACTAAGTTCAAAAGCTGAGAAACATTCATCATTGATGGATTGTGCCGTTGATCTGATCGTAACAATTGTTATGAGGCCAAAAAGTAATAAAATATATTTAAGATTGTTATTTCGCATAGATGTTATCAGTATACATTGGTAAAGTTAACGAATCAAAAAATAATTCTTTCTTAAAACAATGTTAATTATAGTGTGTGGAGATACATGTTTTAAATTTAAGGAGTCGTTTAAGGTGAAAATCGCTGCATTATATAGTGTAAATTAAAGTTTAGAAGTTCCAGTAATGATAAATTCTACACATATGATTTTATTGTAACATATAAATAGCGCTTAGTGTTGATTTTATACTTAAGTTATAAAATATATTTATATCTTCGCGAAGTTTATATACTAAAAGGTATGTGTTAAACTGTTTAATACGCATTACAAACAAATTTGAACTGATGAAGTTATTGCATTTAAGCTTATTTATCATGTGTTTCATCACATTGAAAGCTCAGAAAACATCTGTATTTTCTGAACGGACTGCTGAATATGAAAGAGGATTGGACCTTTACGAAAAAGGAATTTATGGAGCTGCAATATCCGCTTTCGAAAATTCTTCAAAGATAGATGGAGAACGGATCGAACCCAAAGCTGATCTGTTGGCTATAAAGTCTCAGCTCATGATGGGTAAAAGTTCAGTGCGTATAGGAAAACCCGATGCAGAAACAGTGATGTTGTCTTTTTTTAGAAATAATACCCCCGATGCCTTAGCTTATGAAGCTGTAATGGATCTGGGAAACTATTATTATGCCAAGAAAAATTATGATGAGGCGATATCTTTTTATTCTATGATAGATCCTGCCACACTTTCAGATGATCAAATATCGGAGATAA
>JAYUWT010000152.1:0-2132 GCA_043753405.1 Saprospiraceae bacterium
TTAGGCTTGATAGTTTCGACATTGATGAGTTTAGTAAATGTAGCACCGCCCACTTTTACATTTGCGGCCCAGATACCTGTCGGGGATTCAATAGTAGTAGCAAGATGCATCGGAATGATCTCTCCTTTTTTATAATTAAAGATAGACTTGGACACGACAACATTCCTGGAGTCACGCCATTCGAGTTGTATCGGATGGCTTACAGGCAGGGTAGATGATTAATCTTCGATGATGCAGTTTAGAAAAATGGAATCTCCAGGTCTCCAGACCCCTCTTTCTGCGTAAAGATAAGCTTTAAGCCCCTTTTGAAATTCTTCACCGGTAACGTCAAACTTACTCAACGACAGTGACCGGCCATCATCAAGCAAAAGATAACTTTTCTCGCCATTCTTTTCAGCAATGACCATAAAAGGCTTGGTTTCAAGCTTTATCTTTAGAATGCCATCGCCATCACTTGTACCTTTATTGATGACCTGTTGCTGATAATCGTAGTAAGTGATCTCGGCTCCACTCATAGGTTTTGCTGAAATCAGATCAGTGGTAACAGAGAAAAATTCACCTCTGTCATTGCCTTTTGCTATAAGGCCAATGGAGGACTTATATACACTTTGAACAGCAAAATGTTCTTTATTGTAATACATTGATTTACAAGGGTTATTCTTGTCTTCCCAATTGTATTCATCATAACTGAAGTCTGTGGCAAAGCCATTGTAATTGTTATCATAAAAACTTTCAATGGGCTCATCATAACTCTTTTTCATAGGCTCCAGGACATTTTCCTCCCAGGTTACCTTATCTGCGGTACAATTGTAAGTAGAATATGCATTTCTGAATCCAAGCCTGATCTGATAAATGGCGTTTTTATCTGTTGTGATCAGTTTGTTCAGGTCGAGGCCATATTTGACCCACGATGATTTATTAATTGCTGAATTAAGGCTTGATAGTTGGATCTTTTGTTGCATGATAATATTTCCAACCCTGTTGACATCATATGCATCCTCATAACCTGAATAGGTCTGATAGTATTGAAGTATATTATTGGAATAGATCTTGACAATTTCTATATCAACCGCATTGAGGTTGATAGCTTCAAATGGCAGGATCAAGCCATCACTTTCGGGCATAATATTGCCCTTATTGACAAAGCGGACAGCAGGTTTTGTATCCATAAAATTAACGGTCTTCGACCATGGCTTTCCAAGTGCAATGTCATTAGTGTTTTTGATGGCTGGATCGACATTTACAGTGTGGTTGCCTGTGAGGCGAGTAGCAGGATAGACCTTGATGTTATTGCCCTGAATTGCATAAGTGATCTGTTGCTCATAATCCTGGATCGTAATAAGGCCGGCGAGATTTTGTGTTGCGAGAATTGGGTCTGAAAAATTAACTGTAAAATAAAAGTCATTTTCGTTATTAAAGAAGATCTCATGGACTTCAAATGTACCAACCGGTGACATTTTTAAAGCTTGACTTGATTTTGTTTCCACTTCTATAGGTGCTCCATCCAGATCGATCTTTACATCCTGTAATGCATTATTCCTGTTAAGCCCACTGATTACAAAGTCGTGTGTTAGTCCATCCGCACTATGAGCCCATTTAACATCACCTGTCTGTGGATTTATAATCGATTCGACGTTTTTATTTTCATCTGTATCTGCGGTTAAGATCTTACCCTTATAATTAGTGGCGGAATAATCGGTGGATGAAACAGTTTCCCAACCATTCCATTGCACTGAATAGTCCTGCTTGATCGTATGTAATTCAAACCTGAATTTTTTAAATTCTTTGGGTACATTATCATGTATCTTACCAATGTTCACCTCTACCGTGTAATCTTTATTACTTTCGAAAGATTCTGTAGGTTTGAAAACCAGGGTTTTTTCATCCTGCCATACTGCCTTTCCTTCTACCTTCGGGGAAATAGAAAAAGCATCTGATTCAACATATCCGCCTATTGCTTTTTTCTCCACCATGTTATTGGCAAATACAATTTTAACAGGCTGATTTTTTGAAATAATACCGGAGGTATTGGCAAAAACAAAGGGGTTTTTCTCTGTTGAGGGCTTGCTTTTTTTACAGGAAAAAAATGTAAAAAACATCAATAAAATAAGGGAAGAGGTAATAAACTGTTT
>JAYUWT010000153.1:0-2132 GCA_043753405.1 Saprospiraceae bacterium
CATGTAAAATCATCAGATTGGAATATTCATGGTCATTTTCTGGATTCGGCATTTAACAATGTAATTCTACATATAGTATGGTGGCACGATGAAGAAATAAAAAATAGCCTCGGTCAGGTACTTCCCTGCATAGAACTCAACAGCAAAGCAGATGCTCAGTTGATTTCAAAATATGAATATCTGATGCAAAATCTATTATGGGTACCCTGTGCTAACTCGTTGAAACTGGTACCTGATATTGTAAAACAATCATGGCTTTCGCGATTAATGGCAGAAAGACTGGAACAAAAATCTAAAAGTATACTGGACGCATTGGATCATAATCTGCGGGATTGGGAAGCTGTATGTTACCAGAAGCTAGCCAGAGCATTGGGAGGGCAGGTAAATGGTGAAATAATGGAAGTATTAGCCAGGATCTGCCCATTGACTCTGATATATAAACATCGTGATCAATTGATACAAATCGAAGCCTTGTTATTCGGCCAATCAGGACTATTGACTGAAGCTGATCCATCAGACGATTACATCATCAAATTAAAGAATGAGTATTCCTTTCTTCAGGCGAAATACAATTTGAAGCCATTGAAGGCTTCACAATGGAAATTTTTACGAATGCGACCAGCAAATTTCCCCACTATACGTATTGCCCAGCTCGCGAGAATCTTATTTCAAACTGATTTACTGTTTTCCAAATTTCTTTCAACCCGACATCTAAATGAACTAATGAATATGCTGGATGTCACCGTGACTCAATACTGGAAAAACCATTATACATTCAATACTAAAAGTGAAAACAAAGATAAACACTTGGGAAAAGTTACTATACACAGTATACTAATCAATACCATTTCTCCATTGATGTTTGCCTATGGCCTGTCTACTGCTAATGAATTTTATAAAAACAAAGCTATCGAGTGGCTGGAAACGATACCCGCAGAAAAAAACATGATTACAAGAGAGTGGACAGCCCTGGATTGGAAGACCACTACGGCTATGGATAGCCAGGCACAAATACAATTAAAAAATAATTATTGCAATGATAAAAAATGTCTGCATTGTAATTTTGGTCATTACATCATAAAATCCGCTATATGATCAGAGAGGTTGTAATACGATTATTATTGGCCCCTTTGTCTATATTGTACGGAGCAATAATTGGTCTGCGAAATGTATTATATAAAAAGGAAGTACTAAAATCAGTAAAGTTTGACATTCCGGTCATCAGCATAGGCAATCTGAGTGTAGGTGGTACAGGGAAGACTCCACACATAGACTATATGGTATCCTGGCTAAAAGAATATATGCAGGTTGGAATCTTAAGCAGAGGATATAAACGGGAAACTACGGGCTTCATAATAGGTCAGCAAGTAAGAGATGTGAAAAAAATAGGCGATGAGCCTTTTCAGTTTCTCACAAAACATCCCGATGTACCGATAGCTGTATCTGAAAATAGAGAAATCGGAATACCATTATTATTAAAATCATTTCCGGAGGTAAAATTAATATTCCTGGATGATGCTTTCCAGCATCTGAGTGTAAAACCACACATTAATATAATGCTTACCTCATTTGATGCTTTATTTACTCACGATTATATATTGCCTTCCGGCCGATTACGTGAGTGGCGATCAAGCTATAAGAGAGCAGATATCATCATAGTCACTAAATGTCCTCGAGATCTGACTCATGATAAAGCAGATGCTATTCTTTCAGAGATAAAACCTCTACCTCATCAAAAATTGTTCTTTACAGATTATAGATACAAAATGCCCTACTATATTTTCAATCCCAATTATAAATGGGAATGGAATACAGACACTTTTATTATGTTAGTTTCCGGTATAGCCAACACAGATTATTTGGAAAAATATCTGCAACCAAAAGGAAAACATATACAGAAATATTCATTTGCTGACCATCACTGGTACACTAATTATGATCTGGGTCAAATAAAAAGACAATACGATGAATTGCCCGGTACCAATAAAATAATAATAACTACAGAAAAAGACGCTACCCGATTTCAATTACATCGAAAATACCTAATAGAAAATAAATTGCCCATGTTTATTCTACCCGTAGAAGTCAATTTTTTATTAAACGATGAAGAAAATTTCAAAGATTATATTTCA
>JAYUWT010000154.1:0-2130 GCA_043753405.1 Saprospiraceae bacterium
TCACTATTGGAAGATCAGCTTGTTTGATTTGCTCATTGAGAGAGGTAGTGGTGCATAAGGTATCAGAACATCCGTCAGAGGTGTATTTAATAACAAAAGCCTGACTACGGGGTTCTAATTCGTACACAGTCACATATCCTCCTACATATATTGAGCCTGAAGGGGACAAAGCAAGACCGGTTGTGTAGTGAGTATTTTGACGACTAAAATAAATACTGTCAGTCCTGTTCCAGAGTATATGTCCAGATGTATCGAGTTTTACAGTCCAATTGACATATTCTTTTGTATTACCAATAGGTAATAGCTTGTCTCCGGAAACAATTATTTGGTTGGTAAGAGTATCCAATTCCATATCAAATATTTGGTCAAAACGCTCTTGGAAGTTAGTCAAATACACTTTCCATATCAAATTGAATTGACTATCCAGCCGAGTGATAGTTGGTGATACTTTGACTTCTTCACCAAACGGTCCATCCACATTAGTATAATGTGTGCTTTGCATGATCCAATCTCCGTTTTCCATCCTACAGAAATACTCTCCTCCAAGTGTGCGAGAATCGTTTTCTTCGCCTAGCCACTCCTCAACAATTGTCCCAGCAGTATCGATGGTCAGCACCCACGGTTGCTTAAAACCATACATGGTTTCACTAGGAAAGAATTCGAGATCATTACGGGCAGCATAAATCGTTAGCGTGTTATTAGCATTTACATCTGCATCAATGGATTCCTCAAATAGATTAGGCTGACCAAAATATTTAATCCAAACCTTATCGCCATTTGCCTTAAGCTTTAAAGCAAACAGGCTAAGATCTCCTCCTAAATATGAAATTACACCTGTTATAAAATACTCATCACCTATCTCGTTAATATCATACGGAAAAATGTTATACCCTTCATACGGATAAAATTTATGAAATATTTCATTCCCTTCTAAATCAGTAAAATATACCGCTAGTTGTCCGGTATTATAATATTTGGCTGGCACCAAAAGTCGCTGATCACTTGTGACTAAAAAACGACCAGGGCTATTTAAAATGATATGCGTGGATAATGAAGTATCATACTTCACACTGGTCCAAAGTACATTCCCCATAGTGTCCAAACCAGCTAACAATAAGCCCCATAAAGAGAGGGAATCAATATATATGTTCCCTCTTAAAATAAGTTGATCTTCATGATATAGAATATCGTCAATATCAACATTAGTATCAATGGGGATGGCTTTGGCAAAGCCGGACTGTGCATGCACGTCCAGCTTTGCAGCCAATATTAAAAAGCTAACACTGAAAAACAAATTCAAATGCAGCAAATTGAATCTTCTGATTAATTTCATTATTCAAGCTTTAGTATTTTTCCGGAAGACATCATTTTGTCTTCTGAAAAGATACGATAAAGATAAATTCCTGAAGTTACTTTTAGATGCCCTTCAAGCTCAATCCTATTGACACCGTGCATGAGTTTTGTCTGAAGTATTTTTTGACCATCCAATTTGATCAGTTCAAAATCTGTTATCGATGGATAATCTGGTGGTATCTCAACAAAGAAGGATGATAAAGTTGGATTGGGATATACAATAGCCAAACTTATCCCCCCATTTGTGTCCTTTCCTGATCCTGAACTTCTCGGTGTTAACTCCCCTGGAACATAATATCGGGGTGTGAAAACGGTATCAAGTAGTGTTAGAATGCTCCTGGATAATGAATAAGATGCACCATACTCATGGGCAAATAGATTTAACGAATCAATGTCAGTGGATGTAAGCGAATAAATTGATCTTGCAGATAAGATGTCATAGACCCTACCGACCCGGGCTATATCTAATTCCTGATCATCACCAAGTGTAAATCTGATAGGAATGGAATCAATAGTATTGCTTGCCAAGGTAGTCAGTCCAGCATCGAAATAGTCTCCAGCAAGCAACAACTCACCTGTTACACCTGCGTGTCTTCTATACCACTTTCTTAGAGAATCTCTGTTAAAGCCAGACGTATCGGATTCAATAAAGCGAGTGATATTACTTAAATTCTTGTGCATTGCACTTAAGTAATATGCAGCCTCTTCAAATTCATCTTCACTCAAAGCATCGGAGTAGTCTTCCAAATTTGAGTTGTAATAGCCAACCTCAGCAAG
>JAYUWT010000155.1:0-2130 GCA_043753405.1 Saprospiraceae bacterium
ATGTTTGATATGGAAGTGATCAAGATAAAACACAAAGGAGTATTTACTCAGAAAATAAAGGTAAAAGACATATCCAAGCCTATCAAAGGCGTTATCGAATATATGTGCTGTAACGAATTGCAATGTCTGCCTCCTAAGTCTGTTCCATTTTCAATTAGTCTTGCTAGTGCTCAATAAAGAAAGAAACAAATGTATTTATTAATACTACTTTTTACTTTTTTCCAGCCAGGATCTGCTGAATACAAACAAGTTCATTGGTCACATGAAATCGAAAAAATTAGTGAGAAACAGTACATGCTGATATGGAAAGTCAAAATTGATAAAAACTATGGCACCTATAGTCAGTATCAATTTCCAAATTCCACGGTGTTGCCTATAGAGTTTATCTATGAAGATTCAACTGGATTTACCTTCGTTGGAAAAAATGAAGAGACCGGCCATATCAAAACAATATTTGATCCTTTTTTTGGAGAAAAGGTTGTAAAAATTACAGATTCTGCCACGTTTATTCAGATCATAGAACTGATCAAACCCATTTCCTCCATAGTGGGATATGCTCCTGGCATTGTATGCGATGACAAAGCATGCACCCCATTTGATTATGAATTTAGTTTTAGTATCCCAGGAATTACTCCGCCCTCTACTGTAAAAGATGGAGCCTCCACAACTCCTTCTCCAAATGGAGAAAAAAAATTTATAGATCAAGTAATCCCTAGTCTGCAATCAAGCTACGGAAATGTAAAAAGTGAATGTAGTACAGAAGAAAAACAGATCAGTACATCTTTTCTATGGACTTTTTTATTTGGATTCCTCGGAGGATTGCTTGCCTTACTTACACCATGTGTATTTCCTTTGATACCGCTTACAGTGAGTTACTTCACTAAAAGCAGCAAAGATAGAGCTACGGGTATTAGAAACGGAATTTTATACGGCCTCTCTATTATACTTATTTACGTAGGTATTGGATTGTTAATCACATCAATATTTGGAGCTACTGCATTGAATGATTTATCTACTAATCCCTGGGCTAATCTGGCTTTCTTTATCATATTCGTGGTATTTGCATTCTCCTTCTTCGGTTATTACGAAATTACATTACCAAGTAGTTGGAGCACCAAGACTGATTCACTCGGGAGAAATGGAAATCTGATTGGTATATTTTTTATGGCTTTTACATTAGCTATTGTTTCATTTTCATGCACGGGTCCGATCATCGGCACGGCCTTAGTGCAATCAGCGACATCTAAAATAGGCCCTTCAATAGTAATGCTTGGATTTTCCTTGGCATTAGCATTACCATTTGGATTATTTGCTGCTTTTCCGGCCTGGTTACAGTCATTACCCAAATCAGGAAGTTGGATGAATAGCGTAAAAGTTGTACTTGGCTTTTTGGAGCTTGCTCTTGCATTGAAGTTTTTATCCGTATCAGATATGACCTCCCATTGGGGGTTTCTCAGATACGAAGTATTCATGGGATTGTGGATCATCCTTTTTGGGTTGACAGCTGCCTATTTATTCGGATTATTTACATTTCCCCATGATAGTCCGGTAAAAAAATTAACATTTAGCAGAAAATTAATTGCAGGATTGATTACTGCATGGACTCTCTATTTATGCACCGGTTTTTTTACAAATGAAAAAACAAAGACTTACAATTCACTTTCATTATTAAGTGGACTCGCTCCCCCAGCCTACTATAATTTTTTCAAACCACTTCCGTCGGCTGACGAAACTATCAAGGCTAAATATCCTTCTTTTGGAAAGTGTGCAAATAATATAGATTGTTTTAAAGACTATGAAGAAGGAGTAGCCTATGCTAAAGAAGTGAATAAACCCGTGCTTTTGGATTTTACCGGATATGGTTGTGTAAATTGCCGCAAGACTGAAGAGCATATCTGGGTCGATGAAAAAGTGTGGAAAAAACTTAGTGAAGATTTTGTACTAGTATCCTTATACTGTGATGACGAAACTCCCATCATTCCGGTGATTTACTCGAAATCAAGAGATAAAAAATTGCGAAACATCGGCAACAAATGGGAAGACTTTCAGATCTTAAACTTTCAACAAAATTCTCAGCCATTATATGTGCCAGTAGATCCAATAGATCAACAAACCTTGATACCGGCCAGA
>JAYUWT010000156.1:0-2122 GCA_043753405.1 Saprospiraceae bacterium
ATCCACCTTTGTCAAAATGATGGATAAATACTTGGCCTACTGCATAGGTACTAGCACCTGATAAGACTGCCTGAGTGGCGGTACCTAGTATCGAGCCTATTATCGGAATGGCTTTAACTGCGCTCGCTGCCATTCTTGCAAGCGAAGTTCCTACCAATGCAGTGACTAAACTTTTTCCAATTTGCTCATTAAAGTCTTTTCCATACACCTTTGACAGGGATCGCACCATATTTACTTGCACTCCTGTAACTGCGGCAAAATCTACAAAAGGTAGTGGGATCAATCCGCCACCTACAGCAAGCAATAAATGTGTTTTTACAATGTCCTGAGCCAAGCCATTTTTATTTTCAGATTGATTATTAGTATCCATGAATGAATCGATTTTTTTACCAAATTTATATGCTGTTTTGCCGCCGGAAATTAATATTCGACCAAGATCAGTGTAAATTGACATGAATGTAATACAATCCAAGTTTAAAATAAGTTTCGATTAGTCTAAGATTTCTAGGGAATGCCCAAAATCTTATGTGTTTGTAGACTCACCTGCCATAGTGGATTTGCTTTGCAATAATCTACTACTTTTTGAATATTTTCATTAATACTAGTACCATCCATAGGCTGAAGGCTAAATCGTTTAAATTTTAAATTTGAAAACTGTTCTGGTAAAGCATCTTCCTGCGGATATACCAATTTTAGTTCATCTCCTTCATGTATTACTAATGGTGCATAGGATTTAGGGCTGACACAAACCCAATCTATGCCATGAGGCAGAAGCATAGTACCATTGGTCTCTATAGAAACTAAGAAGTCATGAGCATGAAATGCATCGATCAATCCTTGATCTATTTGCATAGCAGGCTCACCGCCTGTAAGTACTAGGAAAGGATTGATGAGGGCATCTGATGGCCAAAGTGAATTTATGATGGTAATCAATTCAGCCGTTTCGTACTTGCCTCCGTTTTCGCCATCGGTGCCCACAAAATCTGTGTCACAAAATTTGCAAATAGCAGACATCCTGTGTCTTTCATGACCGGTCCAAAGATTGCAACCGGCAAATCTTAAAAAAATGGCTGGCCTGCCGGTATACATTCCTTCACCTTGAATAGTATAAAATATTTCTTTGAGAGTATACATGGAGTTTATGTAACTGAACAAGATGGATTTTAAGAAATGACTGCAGTAGCTTCTATTTCTACAAGTATATCCGGATCTATCATAATAACTTGCAACATGGAAGTAGCGGGTCTAATGGTATCAAATATTTCACTGTGTGCTTTTCCTACTTTTTCCCATTGAGAGATGTCTGAAACAAAAATACGGGTACGAATTACATTATGGGCAGTGGCTCCGGCTTTTGCCAATGCTTCAAGTATAATCTCCAGCGATACTTTTGTTTGAACATAGATATCATTTTTACCTTGTAATTCACCATTGCGCATAGCTGTGGTACCAGATACTTCAATACTATTGCCAATGCGCACAGCCCGGCTATAACCTACTACGGACTCCCATTTGGCACCGGAGGTAATGTTTTGTCTTTGCATTTTATTTTATTAA
The DNA here is from genome assembly GCA_043753405.1 of Saprospiraceae bacterium. Lineage (GTDB taxonomy): Bacteria > Bacteroidota > Bacteroidia > Chitinophagales > Saprospiraceae > Parvibacillus. The sequence continues at coordinate 1,558 of JAYUWT010000156.1, forward strand.
TTATTTGTCATTAATTCCGTGAGATAAACTTTTAAATTGGCAATCGTATTGGTTGGATTTAGTGCTTGATCTTCTGGTATGATGTATTTTACAACCTTTTTTATCCAGTATAAAAAATCTAGGCGTGCCAAGTTCTTTTCCATAGATGGCACCACCTAAAAAAGCGCCATTTGGGATTACCTCAAAGTCAATATTGTTTTTTTTACTGTATGCAGAGATTTCTAATAGCGATTCATCGCCAAAGGTCAATAGTTCTGCTTTGAATGTTGGTAGTTCTTTATTTAGTTAATTTAAATAATTTAGGTATTCATGACACAGTTCGTTTTTTGCACTCCAAAAAAAAAGAATAAGGCTTTTGCTAAAATATGCATTGAGGGTTTTATTTTGTTGATTGAGGGTGTTGGCTTGGAAAGCTGGTGCAGGTCGATCAATAAAACTTGAAATCAATGCATCCACCGGAGGTGAAAACACCGGTGGTATTACTCTAAAGCCTTCTGCAGTTTTTATTTGTGCATGCACAGGAAATCTAAGCAAACAAAGTATGATATATATACTTATGCGAAAG
>JAYUWT010000157.1:0-14536 GCA_043753405.1 Saprospiraceae bacterium
TCAATGCATCTCCTTTTTGCTTCAGACTGTCAGAAGAACATAATCTGTAAAATTGCTGATGCCCGGAAGATATCATTAGTGCGTAAACATATTCCTGACCGACGAAATATTGAATGACGGCTTTGTCTGATTTACCAATCAGTGATTTTACATCTCCGATATCGGCAAAAGTATTATTGTACTTTAAATTAAAATATTTGGGATATTTGGATTTGAAGGTATCGATCAATCTGTTGTAAGCTATTTTTTTGACATTAATATCCACGATCACATTATTTGATTCTTCCAGATTACTGCTTATCTGCTGGTCACGCAATTTTTTTTCCAAAGAGGATAATTTGTTTCGAAGGTCCACCTCTTTTCTAATAAGGCTGTCGGGAATACCGCCAAATACCATTGCACTGTTATTTTTAAAACTCCTTAGTAAAATTGAATTTTTACTCATTTCAAGAACCCGAAGTATCTTTTCATGATTAGCAGCATTAGCAGCTCGTGCCTTTGAAAAGCCGTACAAGTATTTAAGTTGATCTTCATAGATAGACTTGTATTGATCATTACTGGAACTGATCGCATCATCATTCAAATAACCTGACTGTACTTCCCTGATCAGTTGAAAAGCCAATTCATTAGTTTTGATAGCTTCTATTGGCTTATTGACCTCAAAAAGGCATCTTGCCTTTAACTGCAAAACCTCAATAGCCTCATTCTTGAAAATGAATTGTCTTGCCAGAGGTTCAATCCTGATATCATTAGCTTTGAAATCTAATGTCGCATATATCATTGCTTTTTGAAGTAATTCTAAAGCTTCATATGTATTACCCATAGCTACGTTATTTTTAGCTACATCCATGGTCGCTATGATACATTCCCTTTTTTTTGAACCCCATCGGTTTATATACAGGCGTATATATTTTGTCAGGTAATCATTGGCCAGTTTATATTTTTTTTGAGCTGACAATACTTTGCCTTTTAAGTAGATCCTTTCATTAGAATTGAATTCGTTTTCAGTACGAAGTGTGTATAAAAGTGTCAAATACTTTGAGGCACCTTCCACATCATTAACTTTCAACTGATCATGAATGAACTGAATCATGAGATCAAAAAGTTCTTCCTTTATTTCATTTGAACCAGATTTATTTATTTCCTTATGAATGGCTTTTCTATAAGTATTAAAGGACTGTAAGGTATCATTCAACATAAAGTAATACTGGCCAAATTTCTTACTCGTATAAATTTTGTCGGGGGCTGTCCTTTTCAAATAATTATAATAAAACAAAGCTTTATTCATATCACGGCGGTTAAATGCATTATTTCCTATACTGGTATTTGCATATTCTAACCATTCAATGTCTTTCAGCAAAAGACTATCCCAATCCGTTACTACATTGATAGTGTGCAAATGAAAGGAATCCATTTTATCAATTTCATTTTTTTGCCAATAAAGCTTAATTTTGATGTCAAAAAAATCGCGGAAATAAATATGATTTTCTGGACTTTCATTTAGCTGATTAAGTATAAATTCCTGTTTATCCACATGTGTTTGTAGGACCTTCCAATCACCATTAATATAGTTATTCCACAAGATGTGATTTAAAATTTCAGCTGCCAGTTCAAATTGACCTGACTTTTCACATTTTTCAATTAATTTATCACTGGAAGTATTATAATTGATTTTTTTACCAGAGTCTATGGAATGTTTGATCTTTTTCCATTCTTTAGTAAGGTCATCGACTTGATATGTCAATATAGAATTGACAAATACAAATTGCATAAGACAAATAAGTATAAACTTAATTGAGGATGCTTTAAACGAAAGTGGACCCATAAAACATGTGTTCTATGAGTCCAAATTTACATTAATTATAATTTTTCCCGATTATTAAAATTTCTCATTGATAGTAATAATCGGTTTATTTGTTTGGATCAATTTCATTTCAATAGTTTCACCATCATGTTTTCTTAATCCTGCAGGATCAAAACTATACCTATAATAGTTTGGCTCACCTACAATGGGGGATGCATTGCAAGAATCAGTTCCTTTTGAACTCTTTAATATAATTACGGAATTTCTATCTTTGGTCACAGCACATCTCATAAAGCTAACCACACATTGTGGAGGAGGGCAAAAATCCGGAAGAGAACCATCAGGCTTGCAATTTCCGGGCCGATTATAATCTGTTGATGTGCATTCCCGGCATGGAGGTATTTCATCAAATGCGATCAAGTGGTTAGAACCTGATTTAAGACAGTCAAAAAAATTTAGCGTATTCTGTTCTAAAACATCCAGAGTTTGTGTATATGCCACTGTACTAGCAGGAAGGGGTAAAAATGTACATGATTCCTGTCCCGGTTTAGTTATAAAATAATAGATAACAGCGATTATTGCGAAAAGTCCAAATATGCGTATCATAAACTTTTGAGTTAATTTCATTATCTTCAGTTTAATAATGTGATTATGAAATATTTATTCAAATATAATATACCGGACCAGGCTATCTCCATTTTCAACCAGGATCATTTTTAGTATACCTTGATTATCCATAATTAAGGACGTGTCTGCAAAACCATAATAAGTATCAGGTTTAATCCCATTTCCCTGGATAAGAATTGCATTAAGTGTTCTCGCATTTTCGCCTTCGCCCAAAATTAAAACAGCGTCTGACTCTGAAGATACAGCAGCTTTTAAAACAGGATTTAAACATTGAGGAGGCGGACAGGGCCTTGTGGGACCTACAACATAATTCCCATTATCAGGTGGCAGATCTGCAGATCCAAGTGTATCCTCATCAAAGCAGGTAAATAATGTATTATAGTTTTCTTCATATTTGTCGAGAAGGGTATCAGAGACTAATTCATTCGCTGCAACAGGACGATATGTGCATTCGGGATTGCAGGAAGCTGCAAATAGGCCCAGGCCTGCAATTAACAATGTGCTTAATTTTCTCATGGTAAGTTTAAGTTTGAAAGGGTTAAAAATTAATTTCCAGCTAAAATAATATATTTATCGCTGAGTATGTGCGTGATATCAAGAAATGGGGAATTGATTTAAATAAGTGATAAAAAATTAGAACTTTTGCAAAAAATTGACCAATTATTATATTTGATTAAACGTTTACTTAAAATCAATATAAACCACTTTACTGACCTTTTTTGACACTAAAGTCAATTTTAAAATTCCACTCTCTGCTAAAATATGTTGATTAGTATGAAAGCCATAATATTTGTCATTAGTGATTCCATTTATATTTATCTCCTGAGCATTTAAGGTAATTACTTCCCTGGTTTCATCGCCCTCGTCAATTAAAAGTACTGCTTTAGCATCCTTAGTCACAGCTGCCATTAATATAAAATTTCTACAAGGTGGCGGAGGGCATGGCGGTGGTTGAGGATAAATGAAATTACCATTATCTGGAGGAAGTTGGGAAACTTTAACGGTACTATCTTTATGACACCTGAAGAAGGTATTATAATTCTTTACATATTTATTCATTAGTTGATTTGTAGGCTCTTCTCCTTTTTCTACTTCTTGGTAATTACAATTTTTTATAAAACTGCATGAAGAAATTAATAGGCAGATGACTACAATAAAGAACGCACTTAACTTTCTCATGATAAGTATAAGTTTGAAAGGGTTTAATAGTTAATTTCCAGCTAAACTATTAAAAATTTATCTGAAAATATGTGTGATGTCTCTGTATGGTGTTATTTAATTTAAATAAGTGACCGTTTTTTTAAAACTTAAATTTTGAATATCTGAAGAGAAAGATTAGATTTAATTCAAATTAGGTTACAACAATATATCTATATGGAATGGCTAGGACCCTTATTCCAAACAAGCCGTTAAGGCTTGAACATCAATAGCCCCGGGTTCAACCCGGGGAATTGGTCGAATGTGAACCAACCCCGAATGGAGTTGAACTAATTGTATAGCATGAAATTTGTACGACAGGTTTTAATCAGTAAGTTTTAGTGTAACCCTTTCCCAACATCAAAATGATAATAAAACATATCAAACCAATTGCTCCAGAACCTTTGACATGTCAGTCTTTTCTGCAATGATCCGGCTAACTTCACTGATAGGCACACGCTCCTGAACCAGCGAATCGCGGTCTCTCACTGTCACACAATTATCATCTAAACTTTCGAAATCTACAGTGATACAAATAGGAGTACCAATGGCATCCTGCCTCCTATAACGGCGGCCAATAGCATCTTTGTCATCATATTGGCACTGGAATTGCCACTTGAGGTCATTGTAGATTGCGAATGCTTTGGAAGTCAGTTCTTCTTTGTTTTTCACCAAGGGAAGAACAGCACATTTGACAGGTGCAAGGGCAGGGTGAATTTTAAATACGAGTCGGGTAGATTCTTCGCCTTTTGCATCCGGAACAGATTCTTCAGTCAGGTTATTACCCAACATAGCCAGGAACATACGGTCTACTCCAATGGACGTTTCCACCACATATGGAATATAAGCTTCATTTTTTTCCTGATCAAAATAAGTCAGTTTTTTTCCGGACAATTCCTGGTGGCTTTTAAGGTCAAAGTCGGTCCTGGAATGGATTCCTTCCAGTTCTTTGAAGCCAAAGGGAAACTCAAACTGTATATCAGTCGCAGCATTTGCATAGTGGGCAAGATTGTCGTGGTCTTTAAATTTCAGTTTATTCTGGGGAGTGCCAAGGGCAAGGTGCCACTTCATTCGTTGCGCCTTCCACTTTTCAAACCAATCCAGTTCTGTACCCGGGGCAATGAAAAATTGCATTTCCATTTGTTCAAATTCCCTCATGCGGAAGATGAACTGACGGGCTACGATTTCATTTCTGAAAGCCTTACCTATCTGAGCGATACCAAATGGTATTTTTTGTCTTGAGGTCTTTTGTACATTCAGGAAATTGACAAAAATACCTTGAGCAGTTTCCGGCCTCAGATATAATTTCTCCTCCTGTCCTGCAATGTTGCCCAATTGTGTCGAAAACATGAGGTTAAATTGCCGGACTTCTGTCCAGTTTCTGGAACCTGAATCAGGATCGGCGATCTGCAGGTCTTCGATAATTTTACCCAGTTCAGGCATATCGCCCGCACTCATAGCATTTGCAAGCCTTTTGCTGAGGGTATCCACTTCATTCTGATACTCCATGACGCGGGGATTGGTTTCCCGGTACATCTTTGCGTCGAAGGTCTCACCAAATCTTTTCGCTGCCTTTTCGACCTCTTTGTTGATCTTATCCTCTATTTTATCGATATAGTTTTCAATCAGGACGTCAGCTCTGAAACGTTTTTTGCTGTCTTTGTTGTCCAACATCGGATCATTGAAAGCATCCACATGACCACTGGCTTTCCAGATGAGGGGATGCATGAAGATAGCAGTGTCAATTCCGACAATGTTGTCATTAAGCCTTACCATCGCCTGCCACCAGTATTGTTTCAGGTTATTTTTGAGTTCCACACCCAGAGGTCCGTAGTCATAAACAGCACTGAGGCCGTCATAGATCTCACTGGATGGATAGATAAAACCGTATTCTTTGGCAAATGAAACTATTCTCTTAAAATCTTCCTGTGTCTGCGACATTGAATCTGTATTTATTAAAATAAGGTGCAAAGGTATTAAAATTTAGAAATCAGAGGTCAGTAGTCAGAGGGCAGATGGTACTAGATTCTAGACTCTATATTCCAGACCACATACAAACTCATTAATTTCATTAATTGCCGTTGGCTTTAGCTAACGGAAAAGATTAGGAATTGAATGGCTTTAGCCACATTAGTCCTTAGATTCTTGTGGAAAAAGAATAAATCTAAATCTTTGTATTATCTAATAAAAGCGGAGTCTGGTTTTAGCCGGAATTTAGAAAGGTTCTTTTAAATGACACTTTACTGGATGCTGATGTGTTGGACAAATACATTATAATTGTATATTTGGAAAATGAACAAAAAAGGTAAGGAAATGAGCAGAATCAATAAGGTCATTATTATTCTTACCTTTTGCTTTTCAGGAGTTATTCCTGCCTTCACCCAACTGATCCCAAAAAACACCTGGGCAGTAGGTACCGATGTTTCACTTTTCGTCACTCTTAATTCCGATGACCCCAGCGGTAGTGTTTATCTGGCACCTTTAGTGGAATACTATCCTGTCAATAATCTGGGAATAGGCTTTAAAGGTATACTGGATTATTCCAAACTTAATACAAATGGCGTTACAGATATAAAAACTGAAAGGATACTTCAACCCTATCTTAAATACTTCTTCTACAAAGGATTTTCAGTTTTGGCAGGCACACAATATGTACTTGAATTTAACTACCAGCCAAATCTTCATTGGGGAGTCGGCTACAACCATTTCTTTGGAAACAGGGTTGCTTTAACACCACTCCTCGAGTTCAACCACAATTTTTATCAATTCGCTGCCAGGCCTTTTCACATTAATTTCGCTTTAGGGGCAGGTTATTATTTCAAATGAAAATGATGAGAAAATTTATGCTTTTCTTCCTGATTTTGACTTCCACTTTTCTGGATGGCCAGATAGTTAAGAAAAAGCATGGAATGATAGGTGTTGCAGCTTCATTTAATGGCAATAATGAACAATATCAGGATGGATTTGCTTTCCGGTTTCAAGATAATTTTACCAAAGAATATTTCATATTTGAATCCACAGCTATTGGGGCTAAAATAGGATTGACAATTACAAAGAATATTGGTGATTCTCCCAGATTATCTTCGCATGTTGGGCCTTCTATCAGGCAATATCTTTTGGGAGGTTTAAACATTCAAGCTACTTACCTTATCAGAACCCGTGACATAAATTTATTTCAGGGAAACCTGGGTTATAGTTTTTTTTCAGGAGGGAAATTTATCATTGAACCATCAATTGAATATGGCAAAACATTTTCAAAACTGTTCAAAGAAGAATACCTTAGTTTTGGACTTGGTTTCAGGATATTAATCGGTCGTGGGACGCAAAGGACATTTTAAAATTATATAAAAATTAATCTAATGAAAATACATTTCTGCGGAGCAGACAAAGAAGTGACCGGCAGTTGTCACGTAGTGGAACTTGACAATGGATTTACATTCATGCTTGACTGCGGAATGTATCAGGGTTATGACGACGATATGGAAAAATTCAATGAAACCTGGATCTTTCCTCCTGAACGCGTCACATGTGTTGTATTGAGCCACGCTCATATCGACCACATTGGCAGATTGCCCCGATTGACAAAAGACGGATTTTCGGGAAGCATATATTGTACTCATGCAACTCGAAGCCTTTCAGCAATTCTTCTGACTGATTCCGGCATGATACAGGAACGTGAAGCTGAATATGCCAACAAAAAATGGTTGAAAAAAGGGATAAAATATCATAACCGCGTTACCCAGCCTCTTTACACATCAGACGATGTACCTCCTGTCCTTGATCAAATGATCTCTTATGGGTATAATAAATGGTTCAACATCCATGATGACGTACAGATAAAATATCTGGACGCAGGACATATTCTGGGAAGTGCATCCGTCAATATTAAAATCAGTGAAAATGGTAAGGAAACCACACTGGCTTTTAGCGGAGATATTGGAAGGCCTGAGCGGCCTATCCTGAGGGACCCACATCCTATGGACCCCGCCGATATCGTCATTACGGAGTCAACGTACGGAGACAGATTGCACGATTCTGCTCCGGAAGACAGTAATCGTCTGGAAGGTATCATCCGTGAAACATGTCTGGAAAATAATGGCAAAGTGATCATTCCTGCATTTAGTGTGGGAAGGACCCAGGAGATCATCTATATGATGGACCGGATGGTATCCTCCGGACGTCTGGCCAATGTTAAAGTGTATGTGGACAGCCCGCTTGCTGTTAACGCTACCTCCATCTATATAGCCCACACGGAGTGTTATGATGAGGATCTTACGCAATATCTGTTAAAAGATGAGAATCCATTTGGATTTAACGGATTGAAATACATAAAAGATGTAAATGAATCAAAGGCGCTCAACGCTTCCACTGAACCTTGTGTCATCATCAGTGCCGCAGGAATGGCCAATGCCGGACGCATCCAGCATCATATTATCAATAATTGTGACAAGCCCAACACGACGATCCTAATAGTAGGTTATTGTGCTCCCGGTACACCGGGCAGATTGATAAGAGATGGGATAAAAACTATCACTTTACACGGTCAGACAAAGGTGATCAATGCACGTGTCGAAATAATGGATTCCTTTTCTGCTCATGGTGACCGCGATGAAATGACAAACTTCCTGTTGAACCAGAAAGACAGTTCGCGGAGGATCTTCCTTGTTCATGGGGATGAGGATACGATGTTGTCTTTTAAAACCCATTTGGAAGGGAAGGGATTTAAGAATATTTATATGCCGACGTTAGGAGAAAGCGTTGAGGTGTAAATGTTGAATTTTGAATGTTGAATGTTGAGTGAAATTGACAATGGAAATGAATTGACAATTGATAATGGACAATTGACAATGACGCGGAGATGAAAAAGCTTTACGAAGATTTTTAGCTGATGGCTAATAGCTTTGTCCTAGAAACGAGATAATTTGGATTTTACAACAATTGACAATGGGCAATGGACAATTGACAATGACGCGAAGATGACACTTAAATGCGAAGAATGGAGCTAATGGCTGATGGCTTGTCCTGGAAACGAGTTTACTTACGTCTTTTTAAATTGACAATAACAATTGACAATGATGCATGAATATGAAGATTTAATGAAGTTAATTTACTCATAAATAATTTTAAAGCCCCTGTAATATTTTTCTTTCTTAAATATTCTTGACAAAGAATCATATTTAATATTGATCGTCCGGTTGTCTCGCCATTGGATGTGAGTTTGAATTACATTTTTATCTGTTAATTCAGCTTTCCCATGGTCAGTGTCAGCTATGAATATATTACCGGAGTAGTTGTTCAAAGAATCGGAATTATTTAAAATTGAAATTTGATTGGAGAAATCCGTTGTGGCACCGCAACTGCGCTCAAACACAACGATTTTGTAATTTTTATTTGGATATGGAATTGATTCCACAAGTGTGCTAACACATGCATCTTTGATGATGAAAAATAGTGGAATTGATATTCCGACAAGTATCAATAAAATCATGGCTAATATGCTGATCAGCAGTTTTTTGAAGATGGACATGAAAAGTATTTTCTTTTAAAATTAGTTCTCTAAAGGCCCACCCCGCCTGCCGGCACTTCTTCGGAAAGGGGAAGATTTAACCTAAGTCGGAGGCGTTAACATTGTCGATTTGCAACTCTCACCTCTCAACTTTCCACTTTCCACTTTCAACTGTTCTTGTACCACTCCTTGAAGATGGCTACCTTATCCCAGCTGATCACATTTTCTACATCTATGGGAGGATTGAGGATGATCTTTAAACGGGACTTTGAATGTGGCAGGATCTGAGCTATAGCTTTTATATGCGTGATGGTCTGCCTGTTAATGCGGAAAAAGATTGATTTGTCAAGCAAGTTTTCCAAAGCATCGAGTGTGAAATCAACAGGAATTCTCCTGTCATCAATAGTGCAAACAAAATTAATTTTATCCCTGGCAAAGAAATAAGCAATCTCATCATATTCGATGACCTTATATTTCATACCGATCTTGACAAGCAATCTTTGTGGAAAGGATTTGGTTTTAGCAATTTCAGTGTCCTGGATCCTGACGGCAGTTTTTTTGATTGCTTTCTCTAATGCTGCCTTTAACTCACTCATGATGACGGGCTTCAGTAAATAATCTATCGCGTTGACCTTAAATGCTTTGATCGCGTATTCATCATAAGCTGTGGTAAAAATAATGCTGCTCTCAGCAAAATCATAATAATTAAATAATTCAAAACTGGAACCGTCTGCAAGATGGATGTCCATCAATATGATGTCAGCTCTATTATTCTGGTCCTTCCATTCGAGGACACTTTCTATACTATCGAGGATGTTGAACTGAACAGGCTCAGGAATTGATTCCGTGACCATTTTCTGTAACCTGCGCGCAGCAATAGGTTCATCTTCGATTATTAAAAGATGTAACATGTAATGATATTAATGTGAAGACTTACAGGATCTCAACGTATATGTTGGAGGCATCTACTGTGGTCTTATAACTCACCAGTGGTTTTTTTGCCGGGCCTGCTGTAACATTCCCTTTCGTGTCAAATTTACTTCCATGGCAAGGACAGGAAAGTTGAGTAGCTTCTGCCCGCAATCCGCAACCTTTATGTGTGCATTCCATGTGTAAAGCGAGATAGTCGTTTTCCTCCCTGTGGATATAGATTGGATGTTCATTGGTGGGGTGCTGAACCACGATATAGGAATTATTTGGCGGGAAATCTGATTTTACGATCCTGACCTTATTACCTTCAAAAGCACTTTTAGTATAAAGTGAGGCGGGCGCCTTACAGCCCATTGAAGAAATGATCGAACCTGCTGCCAATCCGGCAAAACTCATCATCCCAACTTTTTCAATAAATTCTCTGCGATCCATAAGTCTTAGTTTTTTTGATTTACTATGTTGTGAAGATAGTTAATAAATGTTGAATTTTGAATGTTGAATGATGAATTTTAAATGAGTAAGAAGTAAGACGTAATGGGTAATTATGTCGCTAAGTTGCGCAAATAAGGGCAAAGGCGCTCAAAGGGCAGTATCACGGAGTTTCACAGAGTTTGAAAATGAGTTTCACAGAGAAAGAATGGGATAAAGCTCTATATTAATAGAACAATGTCACTTTTTTCTGGTTTTCCTGTGATTTAACAGACTTTGCAAAAGCTGTATCACTAAGATTCACAAAGAAAATCAAAGATTCACGAAGCCGGCACTTTCTTTAGATTATTTCAGAATTCCGTGTTACTATCTTCCGACTTTCCTTTGGCTCTTTCAGACTTATTTCTGACTTCCTAACCTTCTAACTTTAAACATAAGTGATGGGTGATAAGTGATATCATTCTAAGTAGAGCCCAATTCTAATTTCTAATTTTTTTAGTTTTGGAAATTAGATTTCCGGCGAGTATCCTTCTAACCATCTAACTTCCTAACCTTCTAACTTTCTCCCCATCTTCTGAAACAAGAGCGAAAGCGCCAGCAACCCCATAATAGGAAAAAAACTAACCCACCACATGGTCAGATCATTCAACCCAAGGCGGATCATAGTTCCCCATGTGATATAGGATCCGGTCGGGCCAATACCCAAAAATGCAAGGGCACTTTCTGAAAGTACTGCTCTTGAGGCAGCTAAAACCATAAATACCGCTGTGCCGGGCAGCATAAGAGGGATCAAATGTTTTCTGATAATCCGGATTGATGATAATCCAAGACTTTTTGCCTGATCAATATGCTGTTGGTTGACAAATTGATTCGCGAGACCCTGGAGGTAATAGGAACCAAAAGGTATCCTAAGTAAGATAAGAATCACAATGAGGCCGGTCAGATTCATCTGATCAAAGATCATTGCAAACAACATCAGGAAGATGATGTCAGGGACTGGTTGAAGGAATTCCAGAATGCTCCGATTCACCATTGACAGGGGTAACGATATCGTTTTTTTGTCATTTTTAATTGGAAGTTTTAATAATACAAATGTCAGGAGGATAAGGAAGGCCATCAATGCCGAAAAGACAGATGGTTCAACCAAATTCATGAGAAACCAGGATAGATTGATCAGGATCAGAATCACAAGACAGATCAATAGAATCAGCCTCAATTGTGTAGTTTTTTTTGGGAACCTGCCATAATATGCACCCAATGCACCTAAAAGCATTGTAATCATTCCAGTAAATAAACCCACACATAAAGATATGATCAGAGCCACTTCAAGACCGCTTACAAAACCTGCAAATACATCCCTACCCAGATGATCTGTACCCATGACATGCAACAGACCCGAATTCTGATTACGCGAAAAAGGCGGCAGTGGATGTGCATGACTAAGATCTGTCTGATAAGGAGATATTAAAAACAAAGGGTTAATGTTGAAAGTGTAATCCGGCTTTTCAAATAGAGGCCTTTCATTGAAATTTAAAAAACCAAAGTTTAACTGACCGTTTACTACAGCGAAGACAGGTTCTGAATTGACCGTAAATTTTAATAGGATATAAAAAATGAAAACAGTTATCAACCATCCTGATCTGTTCAATTTCTTATATGTTTTCAATTTGCCCAAGCTATTATATCAATTTTAACCTTGGATCCACATATTTCATGCAATACAAGCCGATCTTGTTAAAAACGATATTGAACAAAGCTACGAAGCTGACGATGATGAGCAATAATCCAAGGTCACGGTTCATCACACTTTGAAAGGTCAATCTTCCCAAGCCGCCGATGGCAAAGATATTTTCGATCAAAACAATGCCTCCCATCAATGCAGGAAACAACATTGCAAAATAGACGACCATAGGGATTGCAACATTTCTAAGAATATGCCTTGAATAGATCTGACCCCGGTTCAAACCTTTAGATCGCAAAACCTGAACATACACTTTATGTTTTTCCTGTTCCATGCCTCCGATCCATCGAAGTGCAACTCCCGCACTCAAGGGGATGGAAACGATCAAAGCCGGCAGAATAAGATAGGCACTTTGACTGAACAGCAATACAAAAAATGTAACATCATTACTCAACATCAGAAAGGATCCGGGCCCCGGAAACCAATTTAACATGGGGCTGTAATATGGAGAAGTGAAAAACTGAACGGCAAAAATTGCAAGACAAAACACAGGAAAGATGTATAGTAATTGCATGAAAACATTCAGGATTTTCTTTACTTTTTCTGACCTGTTGATATATAGGAGGGCAAGCCCTGTACCGCCAAGTACCGAAAAAAGAAAAGTAAATACACTCAGGATCATTGAAAGTTTAAATGCCGTACTAAAGTTTAATACGATATTATTTCCCGGTTTAAATATTCCTTCGAATACTGCTTTATGAAAAGAGTTATTTGAACCCCAGAAATACAATACAGGGAGCCGTGCCCTCAACGGTAACCCTTCGATGTTATTCAGATTAGACTGCAAAATCAGTAAAGAAGATAAGGCATTTGTGTCGTTTCTTAGTTTTACCTGCAGGTTTGCAACTTCTTGCTTTAATTGATCCAACTGCTCAATATATCTGAGAGATTCTGTCTCTGGGTATTTACCGGGTGATGAAAGCAAAGAAATCCCGGATTGGATACTATTCCATTGTACAATATCCATGCCTTGCCGCATCCATTTGATACCTGTACTTTTTGCCTGAGAAGGCGCGATCAGGCAGAGCCGGCTATCATACCATTGGGGTAAAAGTGAAAAATAAAATGCAGGAATTTGACTTTCGATTAACGGTGCATTGCTATCAGTATCTGGATTATTATTTTTCCCAACTAAAACAGCTAAAAAATAAATGGAACAAACTATGAATGTGACCTTCAAAAATATTTTGCATAAAGCAATAGGAAAAACAAGTAATTGTCGAAAATAATTTGACCCCAAAACTTAAATTTTTTTATTCAGATGACCGGCCTACTGCATTGTCATACGGACATTAGCACATTCTTTAAGTGTTTTTTCAATGCATCGTATTTTCAAAATAACCCGGTCTTTTCACAGAAAACTCCGGATGAAGATCCTTTCTGACAATGATACGGTTTTTTGGTGAAAACAGGAAGATCACAGGATAATGACCCGCCAGTGTTTTTTGGAAGTTCTTATATAATTTTACCCTTTGTTCTGATGACTTTTCTATACGGATCTCCTCCGTTAAACGATCGATTACCGGATTGGAAAAATTACAATAATTGCCACCTTTTCCAAAGGCATTCGCCGAATTCCACGCCAGATAAGGATCATCAAGACCGGGAAATTGCCTGACTACCAGATTGGCCATATCATATTTGCCGACCTTCACGCGTTCCAGGATCTTACCGAAATCGAGCACTTCGATCCTGATCTCAATGCCTATCTTTCTGGCTTCTTCGCTAAAAAGGGCTCCAATGTCCTTACCCAGTTGTTTGCCGGTGGTCAGCAACGTCAATGAAAGTCGTTGAGTCCTTCCATCCCTTGTGACCAGTCTTATTCCGTCTTTACCTTTTTCTTTATAACCAGATTGATCCAATAGAGCAGAAGCCATCTTCGGATCATATTTTGGTGCAGTAAGGCTTTTGAGATAATAGGGCTTTTGAGGAAGGATGGGGGTTACAACCCGTGTTGCTAATCCACCCATGAGCGACTGTATGAGTTCATCTACATTTAGTAGTAAGGTCAGAGCTTTTCGCAGATTTATATCTTTCAGCAAAGCTCCGTTATTGTTAAGCCCTATATAATAATATTGCAAAACATCGGGACTTGCTATCTCGTAAAGTGCTGCAAGGTTTGGATCATTTTTAATGACATCTTCACTGGATTCAGGTACATCTGCCAGGATATCGATCTGGCCGGCTTTCAGTGCTGCCATAGCAGTTGATTCCTCCGGCAGGATCAGGTAATTGATAGTCGCCGGAAATGCCTGTAATTCACTACGATCTTTGCTTTCCCTTTCGCCCCAGAAGTTTTCAA
>JAYUWT010000158.1:0-2121 GCA_043753405.1 Saprospiraceae bacterium
TGATCGGCTATACCAAAGCCAATCAGTACAGGTACACGGAATTTTGTTTTACTTATTCTTTTAAAGTATTCTAATTGTGTTTCTGATATGGCTATGGTGGATCCGGTTGTACTGTTTCCGGCTACTGCATAAATGAAGGCATTGGATAGATGATCGATCAATTCAATCCTGGAAGGGTCTGTTTGTGGTGTGATTAAGAATACAGGACTTACGTGATATTGTGCAAACAGGTCCCGATAGTTTTTTACATAAACTTCCGGAGGCAAGTCTGGTATGATAACAGAATCGATTGAAAGTGATCCGCAGGCAATTAAAAATGTTTCAACGCCATATGCCAGGATTGTATTTAAATAGCCCATTAGCACAATGGGCACATTCAATTTTGGTTGAATGAATTTTAAATCAGCAAATAAGGATTCAAGTGTGAAACCATTAACGATTGCTTTCATGCTGCTCTTCTGGATCACCGGACCATCTGCAAGCGGATCGGAGAATGGCATCCCTATTTCAATCATGTTCGCTCCTGCTTGTTGTAATGCCAGGATAATTTCATTCGTGCAGTTTTTAACCGGATAATCTGCGGTAAAATAGACCGACAGTAAATTCTTTTGACCTGCGATGGTCAGCCCTGTGTTATTCACCGGAAAGATGGTTTAAATAGGTTGACAAATCTTTGTCTCCCCGTCCGGATAGACAAACAACGACAATATCTGAAGGAGAGAAAGTCATTTTTTTCAACGCAGCCAGTGCATGGGCCGATTCTAATGCCGGTAAAATTCCCTCTGACTTTGATAGCTCGACACCTGCTGCTAAAGCTTCATCATCAGTTATGCTCATGTAAGTTGCCCGGCCCGAATGGAATAGATGTGCATGAATCGGCCCTACTCCCGGATAATCCAGTCCCGCTGAAATAGAATGAGGCTCGACAATCTGACCATCCTTCGTTTGCATAAGTTTAGTCATAAAGCCATGGATAATTCCATTCGTCCCTTTTGCAAGGCTTGCAGCTGTTTTACCTGAATCAAGTCCTTTGCCCGCAGCTTCAACACCAACTAAATGAACTGATGCATGATCAATAAAATGATAAAAAGCTCCTGCAGCATTACTGCCACCACCCACACATGCAATGACATGAGTTGGATTTTCCAGTCCGCATTGTTCAGCTAGCTGAGCTTTAATCTCTTCGCTGATCACTGACTGGAAGATAGTCACCATGTCCGGAAAAGGATGGGGTCCCACCACTGATCCAATGACATAATGCGTATCTGTAGGATGGTTAATCCAGTCTCTGATCGCTTCATTCGTGGCATCTTTCAACGTCTTACTTCCACTGTATACAGGAACGACCTTAGCACCCAGCATTTTCATGCGTTCAACATTCAGTGACTGTCGCTCAACATCAATAGCACCCATGTATATAACACACTTTATATTACGCAATGCACAAGCTGTAGCTGTGGCTACACCGTGTTGACCAGCACCTGTTTCAGCAATTATCCTGGATTTACCTAACCGCTCAGCAAGTAATACCTGACCTATCGCATTATTTATTTTATGAGCGCCTGTATGATTTAAATCTTCTCTTTTCAGGAATATATTTCCATTGTGTTTTTGTGATAGTTTTTGGGAAAAGTATAATGGGTTTGGTCGGCCAACATAATATTTAAGCAAGGATTGATATTCTTTTTGGAATGATTCATCCTGAATGATGAATTCATACTGCTCTTTAAGTTGCTCTATGTTGGGAAAAAGTAATTCAGGAATATAGGCTCCGCCATATTCACCATAAAACCCCTCAACAGGCTTATACCGGTTAGTTTCTAATTTCATCAATAAATGTTTTTAGAGCGGTTATGTTTTTAAACCCGGGCTTAGTTTCGAATCTGCTATTGATGTCCACGCCGATGAAAAATGGATGTTGAATAACTTTAATCAGTTCAACATCATCAGGAGAAATACCTCCACTTAGCAGGAATGGAATTGAAAGCTGATACTGATCCAGTAAGCTCCAATTGAATTTTATACCGTTTCCTCCTTCGCTTGCTCCTTTTGTATCGAATAAAAAGTAATGGCAAAAAGGAGTAAAATCATCCATCATTTGATTGTTTAATTCATTTTCAA
>JAYUWT010000159.1:0-2113 GCA_043753405.1 Saprospiraceae bacterium
TACAAACTCCGAAAGCCGATTTCTCTAATAGGTTTTTAAATTCAAATTCAGCCATGCTACTTTTTACTTAACTTTATAAGATGCAAATTTAATGGAATAAGTGAAAATATTATTATTTTATCTTGGGGATTTTTTACCTTCACGCCCTTGTTAAAAACTGGTGTTATAAGTAGCATCTGAAATGATAAAAAAGAAAGGACGCAATTTAAGCACTGCATCCTTTGTTCTGAATTCATGCCCACGTGGTGAAATTGGTAGACATGCAATCTTGAGGGGGTTGTGGACTATGTCCGTGCCGGTTCGAATCCGGCCGTGGGCACCACTTTATTATATTTTTATAATTTTCTTTACATATTGACCAACTATATCCTGAAGTATAATTGTATAACAGCCCGGAGGAAGGTCATTTATATTTATTTTGTATTGATCTTTAATTCTTCCCACTCCTTTTAATTCAAGAGTATAAACTTGAAGTCCCAATTGATTCAATACGATGACAGAAGATAGTTCATTATTGAGCGAACTGCATTTTATCGTTATATCGCTTCGGGTCGGGTTAGGAAAGACCTCGTAAGGACTTTTTGTTATGTCATTTGTACCTATGGTACAATCTACCACAGTGATGTAAATAGAATCTTTAGCACTGCAACCGGGTATAGGTGTATAGGTGTATATTATTTTGTGAACACCAATGCCTGCAACCTGTGGATAAAAAGTACTGCCTGAGATCCCATTTCCACTGAATGAGCCTTCTAATGGTTCAGCTATTAATTCAATAGGTGGTCCCTCAATACAAAGATGGGGTGGAGCTGAAAGTATATCTGTTTCTGATGCTCTGTTAACTTTGATCGTTTGTACATCAAAACCTGAACAACCTTCTTCATCTTCATAGTAGTATGTAATGGAAAAAATACCTACATTACTTATGGCCGGATTAAAGATATTTCCTTCAATTCCAATACCGGTAAATTCACCTCCTGCAGGATCACCATTTAACACCAATGGAGCACCATTGACACAATATTCTTCTGGCAGGTCTAAAAGATTAACTTCTATATCTTCATTTTGGATGATCACATAATTTTGAAGTGATTGCGCACTGCAATCATCAGCAATATATTGGACAGAATACTCTCCTGCTATGATAACAGCCAATGAATCTGTATTACTTTCCGAAATAGCTATCCCATTTCTATACCAGGTATAACTGCCACCTGAAAAGGATGACACTGATAATGTAACACTATCCAGGCCGCATCCTATGTGGTCATCGGTGCCTGCAATGACCAGGTCAGTAGTACATAACACAAAGGTGTCTACCCTGAAAATGCTGCCTCCATCTGTTGCAACATAAATGTTCTTTTCAAGATCATATCCAAAGGATACGAAATTACCAAAATCCGGTCTGAAAAGCTCGATCGTTTCAAAATCATTGTCATCATTTGCCTTAGTACCCCAAAAACGGCCGGAACAATAATCAGCCGATATATAATATCCGTATAAAGATGAATTTGTGTCTTTTATACTTACCACACCACCTGTAATGCTGCAATTACCCGATGTGCCATGTGGAAAAGCTGCTACCGGGAAAGTGTAAAAACTCTCATCCAGACACCCGGAAGTATTGTATTCTGTATAGCCTTCATAACATCTCCAGCCATAATTTTTTCCACCTCCGGAACCAAGTTTTTCAAAATTGACTTCCTCCCAGGAGCCTTGCCCTACGTCAGCTATCCATAGGTCACCGTTTCTTTGGTCAAAATTAAATCTCCATGGATTACGCATACCTAAGGCCCATATCTCAGGTCTGTAATCAGCATCATTTACAAACGGATTGTCAGGAGGAACAACATATCCTGTAATAGTACTTACATCTAAGCGAAGCATCTTTCCCAATAAACTGTTCTTAGTTTGTGAATAATTCTGTGGATCTCCTCCGCCGCCGCCATCACCCATACCAATATATAAATATCCGTCACTGCCAAATTCGATGCATCCGCCGTTGTGATTGGCAGCCGGTTGGTTTATTTGAAGTATTTTTTCTTCTGTTTCCTTTACAGCCAAATTGGAATCAGGAGCTACCTTAAATCGTGAAATGACCGTTCTGCCATCA
>JAYUWT010000160.1:0-14427 GCA_043753405.1 Saprospiraceae bacterium
TTTATTAGCTGAGAAAAAGATGTATGAACAATTTCTGCTTTTAGATCAGAATAAAGATCCTGAACATTTATTTAATATTTCGAAAATGCTCTCCTGGGTTGAGAATTTATCTCTGCCTATTAATCTTTGGCAAAGTCAGAATGAGTTTAACGACCTCCTGAAAAATAATATAAAGGTCTCATCTTCATCTCAGATCCTTAAGGAAGTTGCTCAAAAGCTTAATTTCGAAATTAAGGAAGATTAAGTATTTAATCCATAAGTATCAGGCGCAGTTACCCAACACTCTTTATCACTAAGAAAATAATAATTAACAAATAACAATTAACAACTATACCTTTTCCTCTTCATCTTCCTCCTTATAATCACTGGCATCTTTTGGTGCATTTGTCAATGCTATAGAATCACCGGCTATTTCTTCATTCTTATCTTCCTCTGACGCAGTTTTTTCAATTTCAGACTCTTCGTAGGTAACCTCTTGAGGTGTTTCTATTTCTTCCTGGGCGGTTGTCCCTAATGATAGTTTGACCTCCTCAATAGCAGCTTCTTTTTCATTTTCCTTTATAATTTCAGCCGCTTCTTTATCTGCTTCCCTCTTAGGATCTCCATTTGCTTCATGCTCATCTTCAACTTCAACTGATGAAGAATCTTCTTCTTCATTTTCAGTCCTGTCATTGTCGATATAGGTTGAATTATTTTCAGCTTCTTTTTGTGCTACGACGTCAGTATATTGATCTTCCTGAATATCATTTGAATCAGATTTGACTATTTCGTCCGAAGAGGAATCCTTTTCCACTTCTTCATTTGATTCATTGGCTGCTTCAGCTTCACTTTTTTTAGTGAGATCATTATAAGTATTGCTTGCGTATTCTTTCATGTCATCCATGGCATCACCAAGTTTATCACCTACTACTGATGCGACAGCCTTTATTGAATCGACCGTGTCCTCCAGTGACTCTCCCAATATTGTTCCTATGGCACCCAGCAAAGATTCCTTTTCGGGTGTTTTCTGGGATTTCTTAGATTCAGCTATCATTTGAGCCGCTTTTTCCAGGTCTTCCGCGTTTTCTGACCTTGATTCAGCCGCAGCTTTTATGCTTGCTGCTATCTTGTCCTGAACTGCTTTTTTTGCTTCTTCTTTTTCTTCCCTGAAAGCTTCATTTTTTTCCATTCTCGTTCTTCTTTGTTCTAATTCTTCTTTAGTCTTAAGCATATCATTAAGCTTAAGCTGTTTGGAATCTATACGGTCTTCGAGCATTTTAACCTTTGCCTGTCTGATCTGAACTTCCAGCTGTCCACCGGGGCCATCAATTTTTTTATTTTGATATTCAAGGTCATTTTTATCAAATTGGATTGATTTTTCCATTTTGCCAATTGCAGAAATAAGGCCATTAAATCTATTATCCAGTCTTTCTTTAGCAGAGTTTGGGTTAGTGTTATCGCCCTGGCTGCCAAATCTTTTTTCCTTAATTGCTTTGAATGCACCATCCAATCTGTCCCACACATTTTTCTTGTCATGATTGTTCATCATGGCAGTCCGGAAAGTAGACTGCAGTTTCTTTAACTCTTCGAACAGAGGTTGAAGACTCAGACCTTTTAGTACTTTTTCGTCTATTTCATTTAAGATATTCATAAAATCTTCTTTGACCTTGGAAGAAGATTCATTAAAGGTTTTATCCATTTCCTTGCGTTTTTCTTTTAGCGCATCGAAAGCTTCATTGGTTGATTTTTTAAGATCATTTATATGCTCAACAAAAATATTTTTATCCCTGATCTGAACCTGTACTTTTTCCCAGAATGCTTTTAAGTCATTCCATAAAGGTTGACTAAAACTAGTTATCTGATCAATTTTATCTTTGATAATTTCTAATTCTGAAGCATAGTTAGCACTTAATTTTGATGATAAAACTGCAAAATGCCACTCCGTTTGGGTACGGTTGATGAGATCCGCATTGTCAACGGTCACACCTTCAGGTAAGATACTGCCGGAAGCCATTAATTCAATTTCATCAGTTGTATATCCTTCGGGAAATTCAACTTCTATTCCTTGCCTCCAATCCTGAGTGAGGCTTTTGTACAATTCTTCGGTAGCTAATTCTTCCGGAAAAGTGTAAACATCTATCTTATTATCCTTTGCTCTTAGAGACAATGCAACAAGTACTTTTTGATCAGCTTTCTGACCCCATACAACCATTTTAGACTTCATCTGTAATTTTTTTCCTGATCCTGAATTCAAGATCTGTATTAACCAAAGTATAAAAGTTTGAAAATCATCCTATTAATTTATTTTATTAATGAGAAAATTTTCTTAATTCAATTATGTTAACACAAAGTAACATAATTTTATTCCCCGATATGAAATAAATTTTAAGTTGAAGGTGCGTTGAAAGGGTCCAGCATTGAATAAAATTCAGTTTATTATACTTAATTTCATCAGATCACCATCAGACGTTCCTTATTGACCAGATTATTGTAGACCAAATATTCAGCTATCTGAACAGCGTTAGTAGCTGCCCCTTTACGTAAATTGTCTGAAACGACCCAGAGATTCAGGGTATTTGCCTGAGACTCGTCGCGACGGATACGTCCTACAAAGACTTCGTCCTTGTCATTTGAATCCTTTGGCATAGGATAAGAGGATGTAGACGGGTCGTCTATCACAATCACTCCTTCAGAGTCATCTAATAATTTGGTAACATCCGCCAGTTCAAATTCCTTTTCAAATTCAATATTGATTGATTCACTGTGGCCACCTACCACAGGGATCCTGACAGCAGTAGCTGTCAATCTTATCCCATCATCAGACATGATCTTTTTAGTTTCATTGACCATCTTCATTTCTTCTTTTGTGTAAAGGTTGTCTGTGAAAACGTCTATCTGGGGAATGATATTCATGTCTATCTGATGCGGGTAGGCCATTTCACCTTCTTTTCCCGCTCTTTCATTCATCATTTGTTCCACCGCCTTAACACCGGTTCCTGTTACTGACTGATAGGTAGAAACCACTACTCTTTTGATTTTATATTTTTGGTGTAAGGGGTTTAAGACAACGACCATCTGAATAGTGGAACAATTAGGATTGGCTATGATCTTGTCCTCACTTGTAAGTTGAAAGGCATTGACCTCCGGGACGATCAATTTTACATCTTCGTGCATTCTCCATGCAGAAGAATTGTCTATCACTATTGTTCCTGTTTCAGCAAATTTAGGAGCCCATTCCAGAGAAGTGGAACCACCGGCAGAAAATAAGGCTATATCGGGTCGTGCCTTAACTGCATCTTCCATACTTATTACTTTATAAGCCTTACCTTTGAACATTATTTCTTTACCTACAGACCGGGATGAAGCCACCGGAATAAATTCATCAATTGGAAAATTCCTTTCTTCCAAAACTTTACACATCACTGTTCCTACTAAACCTGTAACTCCGCAAACTGCAACTTTCATTATTTTTTTATTATTATTTATTAATTAACGTTAGATAAAATATTTTAATATGAATGTTCTTATAAAGGCCTGTAGTAAAGATTTATCCACCTTAACGATCAAAAACCAGAGTTGTTATATTCCCTAAAGAATTTAAACTTTTCAGATTATTAAAGGTACTTTTACAACATTCAAAGATAGGACAAAGATGCAAATCAAAATTTCAAATTTCAAGTTTATCATTCTACTTTTTGTTTGTGTATCAGGACTGTTTGGACAAGTAAATGAAGAATTTTCCGGCGCTACTTTTAATCAATCCGGATATTGGAGCGGTACGCTGGATCATTATATAACAAATGCTCAAGGTCAGGGGCAATTGAATGCACCGGATGGAGGTACATCCTATTTTTCCACGCCAATCACTTGGCAGGATTCTACTCAGTTTTCCCATTATATAAAAATGAATTTTCCTCCTTCTGATGCTAATCGTTTATCAATCTATCTGCTTAATGAAAATGCTGATCTTAATATTGGAAATGGTCTTTTCCTTGCTATAGGTGAAGATGGCGCTGATGATGGTGTTACTCTAAAGTATGGCACTCAGAATGATGCTTTACCGATAGCTGAAGCCGGTAATGGCCAGTTCGCAGGCATCGTAGAAGGTACTTTTAAAGGACTGGTGACACAGGGTCATCTGCTAATAGAATTTCAAAAACCTGATCAGACAATAATTACAATTTACGATGGGGCTAGACCTGATGAATTTACAATGGGTTTTCCAACTCATTTTGGCTTCTGGATGACCTATACCGTGACACGTAAAGATCAGTTTTATTTCGACGACATTAACATCCAAAAGGTAGTTGCAGACAATATGGGTCCTGTAGCAAAAAGCATTGTGGCAACAGGATTAAATACTTTCATTATAACATTTGATGAGGAGATTGAAAGTACAGGATTAATTAATCCGGCCAATTTTAAAATAACTAACGGTAATTCTGTTCCAATTTCGATCAACTCGATCGAAGTCCAAGGCTTGAATTTATTGATCACAACCAATGAACCTCTAAATATTAATCCTAACACGATCATGATTAGTAATTTACAGGATCTGATTGGTAATACAATGATTCCTCAGTCGATCCAGTTTTCATATAATGTAGTGGAAGGTGCTCAGCAATTTGATATTTTGATCAACGAATTGTTGCCGGACCCAACTCCACAGATCGGATTGCCCAATGGGGAATTTATAGAGCTATTTAATAATTCAAATAAAACTTTGCAACTAAGTGATTATAAATTATTGAAATCCACCACCTTATACTCCCTTCCTGATAAAACATTTGAACCGGATACATACCTGATCCTTGTACCAAATTCTGATACAGGACTTTGGTCTGCTTATGCTAATGTAGTAGGACTGACATCATTTCCTACACTGAATAATGATGGTATAACGCTTTCACTGATTGACGAAGATGAAAATGTGATCCACAGGGTTAATTATGATCTCAATTCATATAAAGATGTTGCTAAAAGAGATGGTGGATGGTCATTAGAACACACAATTCCTGATGGTGTCTGCGATGGGTCAGATGTATTTGCTGCATCGACTGATGTCACAGGTGGCACGCCGGGTAGGGCAAATACGAATATGACACTTGCTTCTTCAATTTTAGAAATTTCAACCATTTCGATGATTGACAACATGACTGTGGATATTTGTTTTTCAAAAACTCTCGATTTGTCTGATCCTGCCATTATTAATATTATTAAGGGTGTAAATACACCTTCTTTTACCATCGAATATGAATCATCTATTTCTAACTGCCTTACACTCAATTTTAGTGCTGTTCTTGAAGATGGTGTTTGGTATCAGGTAACAATAAATCCCGAACTGCAAAACTGTCGTGGAGCAAACCTGATTATCGATACTATAATTGGTTTTGGTCAGGGATTTGCCAAACCACTTCAAGGTGAAGTCTTAGTCAATGAAATATTATTTAATCCTAATTCAGGCGGGTTCGACTTTGTTGAATTTTATAATATTACTAATAAAATTTTCGACCTGAATGGTTTGATCATCGCAAATACATTGGGCAATAAAACAGTTGTTATTTCCAAAACCACTTTCATTCAACCTGGTGAATATCTTGTATTTTGCCAGGATAAGATCTGGCTTCAGAATAACTATATAGTCGCTAACCCAAATAGTGTACATGAAATGATATTGCCATCTTTCAATGATGATGAGGGCAATGTGACCCTGTGGAATAACGATATTATGGTGGATAGCTTCAGATATGATGAAAAAATGCACAGCGTTTTTCTCTCTGATGAAGAAGGTATTTCTCTTGAACGCATATCTGAAACCGTTTCTTCAACATTGTCGTCCAATTGGCAATCAGCAGCAACTGATATAGGTGGAGGAACTCCGACAGCGAAAAACAGCCAGGCAAGAACCATAGTTTCGACGGATAAGATCTTATCAAAAAGTGAAGAACATTTCTCCCCTAACCAGGATGGGTTTCTAGATCAGTTTATAGTGAAATACCATCTTGATAAATCCGGATATGTCCTTAGATGGAGGGTATTTGACGCATATGGCCGATCTATTAAAACTGACAATACCGGGATACTGACCGGTACAGATGGCTTCATCACATGGGATGGAAGTACTGATGATAACACAAGGGCTTTGCCTGGTATTTTTGTTATAGAATTCCAGTTTACCCATAGTGATGGAAGTAACAGAAAGGAAAAGATCTCGTGTGTGTTGACTTACCCTAAGTAAGTTTGTTGTTTGAGGTTTGTTGTTTGTAGTTTGAAGTTTGTTTGAGTGTAAATAACATCAACTTTCTAACTTCCTCAATCCGAATATCTCAACTTCTCAAAATTAACTTTGGAAAAGAACCAAACCACACCTATTAATTGGGCTACCCAATAAATGATCTCTGTACTCCATGCCCAGTTAAGTGTACTTTGTAATACATCTACTACAAGATAAATTCCTGCAAGATAAGCCACAGCACTAAGTACCTGAATACGCAGCCCTGTAAGAGTAGCGCCTACGCCTGCTATACCATTGACATAAATCGAAATCACTGAATTAAACATAACGATGATGAGCAATACATATAAGGTAGGTTTTGCATCCATTATCAAGGTCATATCACTTGAACCCAATAAAGGATACAAAAATGTCTCAGGCCATAATATTATTGGTAAAGCGCACACCATGGTCATGGCAAAACAAACCTGTGCAGTCTTCTTCATACTGGGCAGGATGGATTGGTAATTGCCCTGTCCCATTAGGTTGCCGACAAGTGTATTAGTAGCTGAACTGAATCCCCAGGTAGGGATCGATAGGATGAGATAAACAATGCGAACCAAATTAGATATAGCAAGAGCCCTTTCACCCATGTCTTCTATGATTGCGAAAAATACAAACCAACTTCCAAGTCCTACAAAATTTTGAACAACAATAGGGGCAGCCAATCTGAACTGGTCTTTGATTAATTTAAATTCGATTTTAGGCGCGGAAAAGATGCGCAGATTTTTAACATTTTTATCAAAATACAAATAGATAATAAATATCAAAGCACCAAAAGCTTCTGCAATGGTACTAGCCAGTGCACTACCCGCGATCCCCATCGCCGGCAATCCCCATTTCCCGAATATCAGGGCGTAATTTAAAACACCATTAACTATAAGCAACAACAGCGTCTCAACAAGGATAAATTTTGTTCTGGCTATGCCCGTGTACAATGCGATAAGGGTTACACCAATATAGGAGAAGAATACACCATATGAACGGTATTCCATAAATTCGATACTAGCCTTTAATACTTCTTCATTCTGAAGAAAAAGACCAAAAAACCAAGGACTACAAAAGTGCATAAACAAAAACATGACAACAGCGAGGAGTGCTACAAATAGTCCCAATGCCTGGAAATTCCTTCTGATCCCCTCTATATCTTGCTGACCGGATTTATTAGCAATAATTATTTGTCCACCTTTAGAAAAACCATAACCGATGGCATTGATGGTAAGATAAAATACCCCGACAAATCCGATAGCTGCAAAATCAGTTTCACTTAAATGGTATAAAAAAATACTGTCACTGAGTTGTAACACATTCTGAGCAGCACTGCCGATCATTATGGGGAGGGCTATTGCAATAATTTGTCTTACCGAAGGGGTTAACTTCATGCGCTTTCAGCTTTAGTGAATTGATGAAAGGGTTAACAACTTTAACGGCGATGAAGATATAAGATTTTTTTGGGTTTAAAGGGTTATTTTTGACCCTTTCCAATCAAATGTTTTTCTAAATAGTGTATTAAAACCCACAATAATCACATAATTAAGGTGATATAATTCTGCTATAAAAAAATATTTAAAAAAAGTTTTGTCATAATAATTTGTAGCGGACTTTAAGAAAATATAATCTGCTATAAGTTTGGTCATTACACTAAAAGCCAATAGTTGAACGAGTAAAACGGAACTTCCGATTGACAAAATAGCTGTTATTGGTAAAAGTAGATTTGCAATCCATATAAAAGACCATAGCAAGGTCATGTTCCATTCTTTATATGCAAATGATTTGCTGGCCCACCGGCTTCTTTGTTTAAGAAATGATCTCCAATCCGGTTCTGTAGGAGTAAAAGCAGCAAGGTCTTTAATTTTTGGAAACAGAATACTATTACGATGTTCTTTATATGCATGTTGCAATAAAAAAACATCGTCACCGGAGGAAATATTTTTATCAATAGTATTAATGATGTAACTAAGATAGACATCTTTAGTAAAAGCCAGGTTAGCTCCACTGCCATTTCGAAACCAATGTTTTCTCATAGCTACAATGGACAATGCCATAGATCCACAATAATCCAAAGCCTGCAAATAGTGAATTGGGGCAATTGCCTTAGGAACCATGATGACCGGCCCTGCCACTACTTTTATTCCTTTGTAGTTGAACATACTAGCATATGCCGCTAACCAGGATTTTTGCCTGGTAGTATCTGCATCCGTTGTAATGATATGATTGAATTTAGCGATGGCTATTCCTTCACGGAGGGCTTCTTTCTTGCCATTCAGATCATTATTGATCAGGATAATATTAGAATATTGTTTGGTATATGTCTCGATTATAGAAGAGCCATCATCAATTGAATAATCATTGACGCAAATTATTTCATAATGATCCGATGGATAATTTTGTCTGATGATACTATCAAGGCAGATCCTAATATTAGAGGACTCATTTTTAAATGGTATTATGATGGAAAACTTTACAAGATTGAAATTGGGCAGAACATGTAATTCTCTTGTTTTAAGCCATTCGATGGTCAGATAAAAAAAGAAAATAGCATAGAGGCTCGCTATGACAAAGGCAAAAATGATGTAATAAAATATCATTAAACCTGATTACCCAAGGAGGAAGTTTGTTGTGGTTCATCGCACCCACCGGCACAGAATCCGTATAAATTCAATGAATGATGGGTGATCCTGAAATTCAACATTTCACCTATCATATTTTTAATATTTTGAATTCTGGGATCACAGAACTCTACTACTTTTCCACAATTTTCGCATATAATGTGATCGTGTTGTTTATACCCATAAGATTTTTCATATTGAGCTAAATTTTTTCCAAATTGATGTTTCTTAACAAGATCACAATTTACCAAAAGCTCAAGAGTATTATACACTGTGGCTCTTGAAACTCTGTAATTGTGATTTTTCATGTGAAAATACAAGGTCTCAGCATCAAAATGATCGGCACGTTTATATATTTCTTCAAGAATGGCATATCTTTCAGGGGTCTTCCGGCAGAGGTTTTTTTCCAGATAATTAGAAAATATGATCATGACTTCCGCAAACAATTTTTCATTGAGGGGGATCTCTGCACTTCGATCTATCAGTTCATATTTATTCATGGCTTCAGTTTTAGACATAATTAAAATATATTGGTAAAGTTAGCATAAAATGAATATTAATAATAATTCCCTTCTTTACAAATCAATTACTTCTTCTAACGCTGGAAACATATGGAAGGTTTTTGATTGATTTGACCACCACATTCATCTGGTCGATATTATTGATCTCCAATTTAACGACACCTTCGAAAATTCCTTCATTACCGTCAATTTTGAAGGAAGTGATGTTCAGGCCGAATTTGTTTATATTTTCTGTAATGGATTGAATAATACCGGGACCTCCATCTGTGCCATTGATGGTAAGCTCGACAACAAAAGCAGATGTGGATTGATTAGTCCATTCTGCTTTAAGTACACGGTACCCATAACTTGCGAGCAAATGTTCACTATTGGGGCAACTGGCCCTGTGTATTTTTAAAGTATTCAAACTGGTTACAAATGCAAAAATATCGTCGCCGGGTAATGGATGGCAACATGATGCAAACTGGAAACTGAATTTATCTGCACTTTCTCCATTGATCAACAATAGGGATTTATTCTTAATATTATTAAGAGGTAAAGGTTGAGCTTGTGATTCACTGTGCGAACCATCGGTTTTTGATTTAGCCACGACCTCAGGCATTAAGGTCAATTTATTGTTTTCAATTTTGAATTTTTTGAAATCTATTTTAATTTGATCCAGGCTCAGTGCTAAGTATAATTCAAGCCTTGACTTAAAACCGAAAAACTTGACGAGAAAATCTACATTTTCCTCAAAATCTATTTTCAAATTACTGAATTTACGCTCCAGTTCTTCCCGTCCATATTCAGCTTGTTGCTTATCTTCTTCTTTGAGAGCCTGTTTTATTTTATTTCTGGCCTTACCTGTGATGACCATTTTAAGCCAACTTTCATTGGGTTTTTGGTTCTTATTTGTATTGACCTGGATCTGATCACCGTTCTCCAATACATAACTCATTGGCACCAATTTGTTATTGATCTTTATACTGATGGCATGATAACCTACATCTGAGTGGATATTGAAGGCGAAATCCAATGCTGTGGCACCTTTAGGCAGGGTAACCATATCACCTTTAGGAGTATAGACATAGATCTCTTCCCCGTACAAATTAGTTTTAAATTCAGAAATAAATTCCAGCGCATCTTTATCCTTGTCATCCAGCAATGTTCGTACACTATCCAGCCATGTATCAAATACATTCTGAGAACTTTGTTTTACTCCTTTATATTTCCAGTGTGCGGCAAAACCTTTTTCTGCGATCTCGTCCATCCTTTCACTTCGGATCTGAACTTCCACATATCTTCCACCGGGTCCGATCACTGTGGTGTGTAATGATTCATAACCGTTCGATTTAGGCATTGTCACCCAGTCTTTCAATCTTTCAGTAACCGGTGCATACACGTCCGTGATCACTGAATAGACCTGCCAGCATGTACTTTTCTCTTTTTTTACCTCAACGTCGACGATGATTCGGATAGCAAACAGGTCATATATTTCTTCGAATGGGACATTTTTGGTCTTCAACTTATCAGCAATCGAAGAAATTGATTTTGGGCGGCCTATAATCCGGTAAGCAATGTTCAACTCCTCCAGTTGATCACTCATACCTTTGATGAAATCATTGATGTAGTGATTTCGGCTTCTTTTAGTTTCCTGAAGTTTACGTGCGATCTCCTGATAAAGGGATGGATCAAGGATCTTGAGGCAGAGATCCATAAACTCAGTTTTAAGCTTATATAAGCCGAGCCTGTGTGCAAGAGGGGCATAAATATAACTGGTCTCTGAAGCTATTTTTAATTGTTTGTCCCTGTTCATAGAGCCCAGGGTCCTCATATTATGAAGGCGGTCTGCCATCTTGATCAGTACGACCCTCACGTCAGAATTGAGGGTACTCAATACTTTTTTGAAATTTTCTGCCTGGGGATTTTCTGAATTATATGAACTGTCCAATTTGGTCAATCCATCAACTATTCGGGCTATTTTTTCACCAAATTGTATTTTTATATCATCTAAAGTTACATCTGTATCTTCCACTACATCATGCAAAAGTGCCGCTACAATGGCTGTTGGACCTAAACCGATCTCCTCTGCACAGATACGTGCTACTTCTATGGGATGAAGAATGTATGGCTCACCTGACTTTCTTCTTTGTTTGGCATGAGCCTGAACGGCTATTTCATAGGCCTGACGGATGTTGTCCTTATCCTCCTTAGACAGATCACTCTTGATGCATTTAAGCAAATTACGGTAAGAGCGCTGAATAATCAGTACTTCTTCCGGATCCATCTGTAGTGGCTGAGAACTCAATTATTAATTATTAATTATTAATTATAAATTATAAATTATAAATGATAGGTGAGAATAAGTAATTTTCGTTATCACTCATCACTTATCACCCATCATTCATTGATTTTTTAGTTTCATTATCCATTATTCATTGTTCATTGTTCATTGTTCATTGTTCATTGTTCATTGTGCATCATTCATCATTCATCATTCATTAGCGCAGTCTGTCCATCGATTTGACCAATTTATTATCTTTAATAATATACCTGATAGCAAAATAGATCAAGGCCATACTGACAAAAGGTATAAATAATCCTAAACGGATTTCCACATTTTGCATTTCGGCTTGTCTGTTCTCAAAATTGAGATAAAATAATATACCTGCACAAACTATCACGCTGAATATTATAAAAATTGTTATTCTCGACATAACGATCTGCAACGGTCTGTTTTTGAATAAGAAAATGTTAATGAAAGCAAGGGCAATGGATCCGATGATCAAACTTAAAAGGATTGTATGATCAAAATAATTGAATAATCCGTCGTTGAAAATCCCTTCTCCTTTAGCTGAAGACGGATCTTCACTCGCAAATTCAAACACCGGCAAAAATAAAAATGACATACATGCTGCAGCCATAAAAAGATAAATTGATTGTATCCTTTGTATCATAGTTTGAAATGTAATTAATTAACTTTTGTTTATGATCATAAATGTAAGGCGTCCTTACCCATTACTGTAGTATATTTAAAAGAAAGTTTCTTATCGGGATAGATATAATGGAAAGCTGATTGGCACATCATAGTAGCTTCATGAAATCCGCAAAGTATTAGTTTTAATTTACCGGGATATGTATTTATATCACCGACTGCATAGATTCCTTGCTCACTTGTCTGATAATCATGATTATTGACAATGATATCATTCCTATCCAGATTTAATCCCCATTCTGCAATTGGGCCCAGTTTAGGAGATAAGCCAAACAAGGGTATAAAATTGTGTGCTGCCCGTATTATGATACCATCCCTATCGTGCGAAATTGTTACCTCACTGAGCATTCCGTTGCCACTCAATGATGTTACTTCTGCTTCTGTAATTAATTCCACTCGACCTGAATTGACCAGATCCATTACCTTATCTACAGTATCAGGAGCACCACGAAATTCTTTTCTGCGATGAACCAGGGTTATGCTTTCAGCCAGGTCAGCAAGATAAATTGTCCAATCTAAGGCTGAATCTCCACCTCCTGATATAACAAGTTTCTTGTCTTTGTAAATTTCAGGATCTTTGATAATATAGTCAACACCTTTGTCTTCAAAACTTATAAGTTCAGGTATATTTGGTTTCCTGGGTTCGAAAGAACCGAGTCCGGCAGCTATTACTACTACGTGGGCTATAATTTGACTTCCCTTATTAGTAGTAAGACACCACCTTCCGTCTTCTTTTTTTTCCAGTTGCTCTGTGCGTTCTCCCAGCGTAAATCCCGGTTCGAAAGGTGCGATCTGTTCCATTAGATTTTGGACAAGCTCTCCTGCTAATATGGTCGGGTAACCCGGAATATCATAAATGGGTTTCTTAGGGTAAATTTCTGTAAGCTGGCCTCCGGGTTGAGGTAGTGAGTCGATAAGGTGACAGCTTAACTTCAACAATCCCGCCTCAAATACTGTAAATAAACCTGTAGGTCCTGCGCCAATAATGGCTATATCTGTCTCAATCATTCTTACCTGTTCTTAAATTCAGCTTTCCTTTTTTCAATAAAAGCTGTTGTTCCCTCCTTAAAGTCATCAGTTTCGGTACAAAGCCCAAATTGAATAGCTTCTTCATTATATCCATCGACTTCTTTATTGTAAAATGTATTTACGCAATGAATAGTCTTTGATATCGCAATAGGTGCCTTCTGAGCTATGACCTGAAGAAGTTCCATTGCTGCTGAAATTTCATTTCCCTGGTCCACTATTTTATTAACCAACCCGATCCGGAATGCTTCTTCCGCATCTATGATCCTTGCTGTTAACAATAATTCCAAACCAATTGTTTTACCCACTAACATGACCAATCTTTGGGTTCCTGCATAACCGGGGGTTAGACCCAGGTTCACTTCCGGCTGTCCGAATCGGGCACGACTACCTGCTATGCGTAGATGACAAGCCATCGCTAATTCGCATCCACCACCTAAGGCAAATCCGTTAACGGCAGCTACAACAGGTACATGACAGTTTTCAATTAATAACATCACCCCTTGACCCCGCAATGACAAAGCAGTAGCTTCCTGAGCTCCAAAATTTGAAAATTCCTTGATGTCTGCTCCTGCTACAAATGCCTTTTCTCCGCTGCCTGTTAAAATAACTCCCAGAATATCTTTTCTTTGCGGAAGCATATCCTTAAAAACGATCTCTAATTCGTCAAAAACATTTTTATTTAGAGCATTCAATACTTCCGGGCGATTTATGGTTACTGTGAGAATAGGACCATCTTCCTTTAAGAGTAAACTTTGAAAATTCATTAATATTAATTTTTATTATTTAAAAATTTGCGCAAAATTAACCTTTAATTGAGTAAATATGTATTACTTTTCCACATCAAACTAAAAAATAATGATTTTTATTCACGATTCTGCCATCGTCGACGAAGGAGCTAAAATAGGGGCGGAGAGCAAGATCTGGCATTTTAGCCATTTGATGAAAGGTTGTAGACTTGGTAACAATTGTAATATTGGGCAAAATGTAGTGATCTCTCCTAATGTTGTTCTTGGAAACAACGTTCGGGTTCAAAATAATGTT
>JAYUWT010000161.1:0-5171 GCA_043753405.1 Saprospiraceae bacterium
GTGAAAGCATGTTCGGGTAAATGGCAAGATGAGCATGAAAGTGTCATATCTTTTGACATCACAGGATCATAGAACAACCTTTTTCCCAGTGACCATCGATCCATTGAGATTTCATTGTCCTCGGGATACACAGGAACAGGAAATCCATTGGGAATTGCCAATATGGAATCCAAAGGTTGTTCTACAACCACGTTTCCGCACGCCAGCAGAAATAAAAAGAAAAGTCCAGACAGCAGTTTCGGCATTGCGTACCTTAATTATTGTTTGGAGATCTTCTCAATGGCCAATAGTTCATTGTCGTTGAATAAACGCGCAATATAAATTCCTGTGGGCCAATGCATTTCTAATTCAATTACATTCTGTGTATTTGAAAGAGCCTGATTATAAACTGTCCTGCCCATCAAATCTGTAATTGCCAATGAAAGGTTGTTATACCCAATCATATCATAGCTCAGCATAGCATGATCATAAACTGGATTTGGTGTTATTCTAAATGTTCCAACCACGCCTGGCTCAACAACTCCGGTCACTTCAAGAGCGCTGAATACGAACACTGAATTATCTGCAATTTTCTTTGAAGCTCCGGTTGTAGTATGTGATATCAATCCATTTGAGGCATTGATTCCATCTAAAAAATTCTCATAGTCTGCCTGCAGATGAATTGCCATTTCATTACCACTCACATCTCCATCTACATCAATTGTTATCGTACGGTAATTAGCATCTCCAATTGTGTGAATTTGATAATTGTTGTTCATTGAGTTGCTATCAGACCCGGCAAAGCCTTCAATTGCTATAAAGCGGTATCCCGCTGACCATCCCCATTGCATAGAAGGATTTTGAGGTGCCAATGGATGACTTAAGGGATACGTTGCAGGATCAAGGTGGTTATGAGCCTGATCAACACCTATTGAAAATTCAATTTTTTCTAAATCCGTAATCGCAAATTCACCTAACTCAAATTCTGTGTCCCCGGCCGGATCAACAAGTAAATACAAATCGGTTACTGGTGTTACTACACCACCATCATGTATGAGCTTGATTTCTGAAATATAGTATTCCATTCGTGTCATAATGAATGAATAACCCATCTCAGCCTCTGCAGCTGAATTAAATGCAAAGGGTTCTCCACCCAATTTTTGTGTCATGTGTAGCGTAACGTTTACTTGTGCTGAAGCAAAACCTACTGCCATCACCAGGATGATAAAAAGTAAAAATCTATTCATTGTTTTTTGATTTTAAAAGTGATTTGAAAATGGTCCTTATCATAAATGCCCAATCTTAATTAACCTCTGGCCTAAAATCAATTTGAATGAAACATTCACACTATACAGAGATCTTTCAGATTGGGCAATTTTTCTATTGATTAATGTGAATGCTCTTGTTCCGATTCCCCGGAGTTATGTTCATGATGGCCTTCGATCGTTAGATTATTATTATTGAATCAAAATTCTGCTTCCATGTAAGGAAAAAAAAAGACAATGCCGGGCAAGAACTACCTGACGGCAAAAGGGGGAAATATTAATCTAACAGCGGAATATTTGTTGAGATATGAGCAGGCTTCGCCCATGTAAGTTCCGTGGTGGGCCATGAGCCTTATGAAACCTCTCTAAGTTTGAATTGGAAACTAAATCGTATTTATGGTGAAATACAAAAGTGCCAGAGAAATCAAAAGTTGGTGAGCACTTAGTTAGTGCTATAAGGCTTTGGAGATAATCGACACTTAATTGAAGGATATCCTGTTGATTTTCACAACAAGGCCTGCCTGACAAACCAGTTTCACTCTTTGGAGAGTGACAAGGATCGACTCCAATTAACTTTTTCTTACTACAGCACGATTTAGCAGGGATGACTACAGAAGACCAGATCTTGCCCTGAGAATGGCAGATATGCTTAAAAACCGGGATCCCAACATTACTGAACAGTAGTATAGCAGCAAGATGAAATGTTAGGATTTGGCGAATCATCAGGTTACAAAAATATACAAAAGCGCTTAGACTTCCCTGTTTTGGCTTAAAATGGCATCTAAAGGACTATTTGGAACAAACGGAGGCTTTTACAGGAATTCCGATGAGCCCACCATGGCCTTAAGGATAAATATCCTCAGATGACCTGGTAAGTAGCAATTGGTCTTTGCTAT
Organism: Saprospiraceae bacterium; assembly: GCA_043753405.1. Taxonomy (GTDB): domain Bacteria; phylum Bacteroidota; class Bacteroidia; order Chitinophagales; family Saprospiraceae; genus Parvibacillus. The sequence continues at coordinate 2,141 of JAYUWT010000161.1, forward strand.
GTACCTCCGGGTTTTAGGTATGGTGACCCTACCTTGGGATATTCACCAATAGCAAAAGCTCCAACTGTAGCTAACACCATTAATGAAAATTCAGGAAAAAACTCCCCGGCAGTCATGGCCTTCCAACCCTCTTTGATCACAGGAAATGCAACAGGCAAGTAGGCAATTAAATACCAAATAAGCCGGATTGAACCTGTAAAGAATGATGGCTTAAAATACGCATCAAGTGCAATTCCAGCCAGTAACATTGTCAAACTGATGAGAACAGGTAGGTACTGTCTCAATCCTCGTTTGCTGTCATTATCATGTTTGTGGCCATGGTCATCATCGACCGCTTCTTCGGCTGTTTGTTCCACAAGCAATTCCTCTGCATCAGCTTCCTGATAGATTTTTTCTTCCTGAGAACAACAAATCATCTTTCCCTGGGCATCATAAACATGTTTATGATTAGGATCTGAATTGACCATAATAATATTGGAGACTATTTGATTAAATAGAAAAAGTTGCGTACATGATGCACGCAACTTTTCAAAGAGTAATTTAATATAGGATTTATCCTATTAGTACTTGTGCAAGGCTTAACATAGAAGTCAACACAATGACACATTTCCAACAATATGTTCTTTTCATTTTTATTTGATTTTGAAATGTAAATATACATGATGGCATTAGGTAATGATGTTAATGGTAAGCAAACTGCAACAGCCGCTTTTTAAGTAAAATTCTTCATTACTCCACCTTTTCTTCTCCTTTCTTTGCCAACTCTACAATATCGCCCTTTGTAAAAAGTACCGATTTTAAAATGGTCCTCCATTCTTTTTTCTTTCTGAGTAAGAATTCCAGGTCCATTCCAAAATGTTTCATCTCTTCCAGTTGGGCATTTTGCATTATAGCTTTTGCTTCCTCATCCTTTTCAATGGACAATCGTTGTTCATACCATCCGATTGCTTCAGCTTCTTCAATCAAGGATGTAATCATTCGGGCAAAGGTGCTGGTATCGTCAGATAGCTCTTCCGGTGGTTCGTGATATTGATGAAATCCCATAAGTAGGTTTTTAGATTACCTAATAAATTGGTGGGTGTAAACCCTGCCGCAAATATTCCTCACTCTTCAATTTCCAGGCGACAGGGTTTCACCCATGTTACATTTTCATTTTATTAATCATTACTATCAATGTGCATGACCGCCACCACCTTCGCTTTTCAATAAATGTGATTGTAAATAATAAGCACCTTTCAAAACGATCTTGTCTCCATCGTGAATCTCCACAAGAGGTGTTACCTGCACAAATCCCAATTGAGATGGTCCGGTCTTCACTTCAATTCTGGCAAATGCAATTTCAGCTCCATGGTCTTCATGCCCTTCAGCTTCACTATGAGCCTCTTCGCCTTCAGAGTGTACATGTTCTTCTTCCGAATGCGCTGCTTCTCCTTGCTCATGATTGTGCTCCTCTTCAGCATGAGCATCGCCTTCCTTTTCCCAAACAAAAATGAATTCCTTGCCTTCTGCTTTTATAACTGCTTCAATGGGAAGTGCCTGAACCTGATTAGCACCAACATCTATCAAGGCGTTAATATACATGCCAGGGATAAGCATTTTGTCATTATCAATAGTCGCATGAACTGCTACGGCTTTTGTATCATTTTCAAAAGCTTTCCCTATGCCGAATATTTCGCCTCCAATTTCTTCATTATTCTGATTGGTGAGAATGAATCGAACTTTCTGACCTGGCTTCACTTTAAACAAATCTTTCTCGTAGACTAAAAGATCGACATGCATCTTGGAATTATCAACAATGTGAAAAAGTGGTTTACCTTCTTCCGCAGAACTTCCAATGGTAACATCAATATCGGTTACGTTTCCACTAATAGGAGATACAATATTGATAATCGGGGAATTCGCGCTTCCCCCAATCCTAATATTTTGTCCTAATATAGCAACCTGACTATTTAGTGCTTTAATCTTTGACTCTTCTGACTTCAGGTCTGAGGTTACTTTCTGTAAGACTTTCTTAGCGGTTACATTCTCGTCACTCAATTCCTTTTGTCTGGCATATTCCAACCTTAGAAATTCGACATTAGATTCTGATGCACGTAATTCCTGCAGCAGTTTCTCCCGCTCTAATCGCATGTTATTGTATGCCATACTCTCCAGAGTCGCTAAGGTTTGTCCCTTCTTTACAAACTGCCCCTCAATAACTTTGATTGTCTTAATCGTGCCGGGCAATTGCACACTTACTTCTGCCTGATTTTGGGGTGGCAATTTTGTATAGCCGTTGGCATTAATGACCTCACTAAGGTTTTTCATTTCAAACCATCCAGTATCAATACCAGCATTCAAAACCTGTGCTTCATTCAGCATGACCATTTTTTCATGAGGTCCCTCTTCATGATCTTCATGACCTGATTCCTCAGTCATTTCTTTATCCTCTTCAGTCCCAGTCTTTTTTGAACATCCATATCCAATCAGGAGAAGGCAAAAAATCAGAATGAGACTACTTATTTTTATCTTATAACTCATGATGATGAGAATTTTATTGGTTTGTGATAAATTGAATGGAAATAATAGTTTGATTGAGGTTATTGATCGCTTCCAGGTACATTTTCTGAATTTCCAGATTGGTTTGTAATGCCTGAGCATACTCTACATAGCCAATATCACCACTCTGATATCCTCGTGTAGCATTTGTAATTATAGACTTTGCATTAGGCAAGGCCACATTCTCATAATATGCTACATTCTCAGAGCAGAAATTATACTGTTGCAGATATTGTTGGAGCTGACTTTGCAACTGCGTCTGTAGTAAATCACTTTCGCGTTGCTGGACCTGGATTTGCATGTCGGCAGCGTCTACATTAGCCCTGTATCCCTTCCGTCCTAAAAGAGGTATGCTTACACCCAGTTCCGCTCCCTGAAACCTTGGAGTGGCATCGTAGACGCGTGGTTGACCATCGACTTCCTGAGTGCCCGAGAAGGATTGAATAAAATATCCAATACTAAAGTCAGGACCGGCCTCTGCTTTTATTACTTT
>JAYUWT010000162.1:0-2103 GCA_043753405.1 Saprospiraceae bacterium
CGATTGAACACCTACTCTACCGGCATCTATTTGTACTATCATTGATGTCGCCAGGCCAATTAAAACAATGGCAATTCCTAATCCTTTGCCGGTACCTGAAAGTTTTGAAAGGGGTGAGTTGGTATTCTTGAGCTGAGATGCCAGGAAAAATAGAATAATGCCTAAGATTGAAAGTCCCATATTAATTTTTTATTTATAAAAGCTAAAGTTAATCAGCTATTTGTCTAAAAAGAGCCTTTTTTAGACAAATCTTAAAATAACCACAAGAAAGAATAGAAATTTTATCCGTTTACTTTTTTGTAATCCGCTAGAAATTGGGCTAATCCAATATCAGTCAATGGATGTTTTAAAAGACCCAAAATAGGTCCTAATGGACTGGTAATCACATCTGCACCGGCCTTTGCAGCCTGAACAATATGTAGTGAACTTCTGATAGATGCAGCTAAAATTTCCGTTTGATAGCCCTGGATAGAATATATTTCAGCGATTTCTGCTATTAATTGCATACCGTCCCAGCTGGAATCATCGATTCGACCAATGAACGGTGATAAATAAGTGGCTCCGGCTTTTGCAGCCAATATGGCCTGACCGGCACTAAAAACCAACGTACAATTCGTGCGAATTGAATTATCAGTGAAATATTTTATGGCCTTAATCCCATCTTTGATCATTGGGACTTTCACTACTATATTGGGTGCTATGGCAGCGAGTTCTTTTCCTTCCCTCACTATACCTTCAAAATCTGTAGAAATTACCTCTGCACTCACATCACCAGGCACCAGATCAGCGATAGTCTTATAATGCTTAATTATATTTGCAATACCTGCAATGCCTTCTTTTGTCATCAGTGACGGGTTAGTGGTCACACCATCTAAAATGCCCAGGTCTTTTGCTTCTTTAATCTGATCCAGATTAGCTGTGTCAATGAAGAATTTCATAATTCTAAGTTATTGTAGGTTAGCCACTTATAATTAAAAATGGTGAAAGCTACACATCGCTCAACCGTTTTATCCTTGCTGCCTTTCGACCCTGAGGAGGTTCAACAGGAGCTGATTGCAACTCTCACCGCCGCAAAAGTATAGTCTGTTTCTGGAATAGGATTTAATAGTGGAACCGGATCTTCAGGTATTTTGGCACATTCAAACACCAATAATGAGTTTAACACTGTAGGCTGGTCCCTTGCCTTTAATTCAAATGAGTATATTTATTTTACTCTTACTCCTGATCCAAATTATTGGATTAATATTACTTCATTTAATTTTTCAGGAAATACAAGCGTTAGTGGACCAACTAATTTTATTTTGCGGTCAAGTTTAGATAATTTCAATTCTGATATTGGGACTATTGGAGCGAGCGGAAATGTAAGTTTCAATACAGCTTATACTCACCTAACTTCAACCGTTACATTTAGGATTTATGCCTTTGGTGCAACCAGTTCAAATGGAGCATTTGGAATCACAAGTTTTTCTTTCAATGGTTCAGTAGCACTTCCCATCCAGCTTTCCTCTTTCGACATATTATTACTAAATGGCAGGCCCATCATCACCTGGGCTACACTTGCAGAACAAAACAATCATTATTACTCCCTAGAGCGAAGTGCAGATGCAAAAGATTTTGCGCAAATAAAAAAGATTTATGGATTTGGATCAGGCACCACAGATAAAAAAACAGAATACCATCATATCGATCCGACTCCTCTTCCGGGTATTAACTATTATCGCCTGAGACAAGCAGATTTGGATGGTACAGAAACCGTTTATCCTACGAAATCAATATTTATAAAACCTGTTAAAACTATTGTATTCCCTACCATGTTTGATGAAAGACTTTCAATTTTATTTTCCAATCCACCATCGGCAACTAATCAATGGAAACTGATTAATATGAATGGTCAATTGATTTCCCAAGGTCAAATTATTGGCCAAAGTTTATTGCATGAGATTAATGTTGATCATGCAGCACCGGGAGTCTATATTTTTGTAATTTTTGATAAAGTGAGGACAGAGGCATTTACATTGTTCAGGCAGTAACACCCGAATTTAATCGCTCTAAGTTCAAATCAATAATTAATTGACAATCAAATAATTGACCTTTTTATGTACC
>JAYUWT010000163.1:0-2102 GCA_043753405.1 Saprospiraceae bacterium
TGAAGATAAAGAACCACGTTTCTGACAGTTACATCAGATACTTCAGGATCTATGATCAGACCTGAATAAACATCCGTAAGATTAAAAGTTGATGTAATGCCCATATCCTGATTGTATGCATTCACTGTTTGTTCCAGAAGATTGAATGCAGCAGCTTTTTTTCCAAAACGGTGGATATATTTGCCATCCTTGGATATTGAAGTAGCTGCAGGTTGTAAAAAGCCTGCAAGTGGTTTCCAGTTTGGCACTCCGGAGATCCCGTCTCCATTTGCATCATCAGGGTCGGAAAGGGCAATCAGGTCAGCGTCGGTTACAAATTCCAGGTAGCCTAAGCCCGTATTGGCAGGGGGTGTGAATTTTGAGAAAGTGGCTCCTGCAGGAATTGTCTCGGGTGTATATCCGGGAATGGCCCTGTTTTGAAGTTGAGGACCTCCCTGGTGTAAAAATTGATTGCCCGTATCATCTATTTGGCCATAACGTGTAAGTGTGGTAAATGGCGTGCCTTTTCCGTCCCCGGCATGGCAACTGCCGCAACTTGTGGCTACAAATATAGATCCAAGGCCTGTTTTAGTGGTGAATACCTCATCATTAAATGCAACATCCCCGGCGAGGAACTGTGCGTTCAATGCATGGGACAAACCGTCCACAGGCCCGTCCAGCAAGGCATCATTGTCCGGAGCCATGGGTTCCAGTTTTGTACAAGATACGATGAACAAAATAGAAAGTGTGATGAAAGAGATCACAACAAATGTTTTTATGTATTGCATAGCTTTCAATTAAAAAGTTGTGCAAAACTAATAAAGTTAGACTAATCTAACAAATATAATTAGGATAAATTTTTTATTTGGTGAAGATTCATCCTTTTTCGAAAGAAATTCAGTTACAAATGTCTTATTTCAAACATATATAATTTTTGAAATTATATAAAAAGACTGATCGGGGATAATATTGTATCACTTAAAAAAACCAGAAAATATCACTTGGAAATTACTCAACCAAAAGTTTGAAAGTTGCTGTTGAATGCTGATTTTGAATACTAAGAATGTACATATTTTCCATTAATTCGTTTTCAAAATGGATATATGAATGGTCTACTTCACCGAATTCTATTAATTCACCACCCATAGAATAAAGGAAGTAATTGGAAGTAAGGGACTCCAGGCCGGCGATGTGCAAGGAACGTTCAGCCCGGCTGACAGGATTTGGAAATATTCGGATCTCAGTTACAGGTTTTGAGTTATTATGAAGCAGATTGCAATTGTGGACATCTACATTTCTATGGATGCTTAGATAGTCAATTAAGACTTGCGCAAATGCTTCTCCAAATTTATCCCTGTTAAACTTTGTGTCACGGATGCCTGTATAATAACATTCCATTTGAACACCACTTACTGAATTACCAGATTGAAAACTTGTGTGGTTTGCAACATTATAACCACCATTGAAATAGCCTTCGCCTTCCAGAGGATAAGGGATCTGGCGGCTCGGGACTGACGGGTAATCATACTCTCCAAGTAAGCTGCCCAGTGCATAATTTCCGCGTAATAATTCTGCATGGGAGTATCCATGATCATTTTCGAAGGTAAGGTCTTTGATACTGCTGTAATTGATATACTTTGTTTTATTCAATGAATCGTCCGGCATCCTCAATTCAGTTCCATATAATAAATAACCCAGTTCGATCCTGGGAATAGGGTGTGCGTGTCCATGGAGGTCCACATAAAATATATTTCCATCGTATTTATACTGTGCTTCGGTCTGTGCCTGATTGACAAAGTTGTTAAATTCATTCCAGGCTAATATGGCATTCTTATCACCGCAGGCTCCATCTTCAATATTTCTGTTGCAATCTATTTTAGATCTTTTTAACCTGCAGGTGATGATAGAAGGGTAGCAACCTGTCAAGTTATATAAAGCCTTGCTAATACTTTGAGCCAACTCGATCGTGTATTTATCTGTTACGGTTTCAGCCGCACTACAAGTCCTGTCGGGCATATTGGAAGGAACAAGGGTCCCACCATGTGGCACAGAAATAACAATAGGAAGATTACCTTTTTGGTACTCAATATAGTTATTGGTTCCATAAATAATTTCCTGAGAGG
>JAYUWT010000164.1:0-5152 GCA_043753405.1 Saprospiraceae bacterium
TTTATGAAAAAGGCAATTTTCAATCAGGACATTGTATAGTTAAAAATAAAAAGGTAATTGTCATTAATAAATTTTTATCTGACAAGGTCAAAATCATAATTTTGCGGGAGTTATTAGAAAGTATTCTAATTGATTCGGACAACAGCGACATAAACATTAATAAACCTGATTGACCATTGATTACTAAAAAAGGGACCGTTACCATATTAGGTACAGGGACATCGCAAGGTGTGCCGGTGATAACCTGCCAATGCGAAGTGTGCAGGTCCGAAGATGTAAGGGACCATAGAATGCGCTCCTCCATTTATGTCGAGGGTGAGGAGGGCTCTTTTATGATAGATATAGGTCCGGATTTCAGAAACCAATGCCTCAAAAATAGGATCAACCATATAGATGCTATTCTGATCACTCACGAGCACATGGATCATTTGAATGGCATAGATGATGTCAGACCATTTAATTATTTACAAAAATATGTAATGCCGATCTTTGCCGAGGCACGTGTATTGGCAGAGATCAGAAAAAGATATAATTACATTTTCGAGCCGATCGCTTATACGGGCCTGCCACTGATCGAACTGAATGAACTTCAGGTGGCAAATTCAATCAGCATCAAAGGTATGCAGGTCGAACCCCTGAGGGTAATGCATGGGGATCTACCTATATTGGGTTTTAAATTTGGTGATTTTGTCTATATCACAGACGCAAAATATATCGGACAGGATACTTTAGAGCAGATCAAAGACGCTCAAACAATAATCATCAACGCCTTACATCACAGAGCGCATCATTCTCATTTCAACTTAGAAGAAGCCTTGGAATTTATTGCATATAATTCTTTGAGCAATGTTTATCTAACTCATATAAGCCATCAAATGGGTTTATACGAGTCAATTTCAAAAAAATTACCGGCCGGTGTAAATTTGGCAATTGATGGGTTAAAATTGGAATTTGAATATTTAACAGATTCTAGTATCTAGTGTCTAGTATCTAATATCTGATTCAAACCCTCCCCCTTGGCAGAAGCATCTTTTCATACTTCAAGATGTTCTGACTACACTTTGTCCTTCATTCTTCAGGACTTCGTTTCATTTCACTTCCTTGAAAAGATAGCTTCTGCATCTTTTCTGCGTCGTTCACCTTCCAGAGCTAGGGTTTAAACACAAATAGTAATTTTGAATAAAGATCAATGATTTGGGGGGTTCCATAATAGAATTAGAACATTTAATCCCGACTTACAATATTACCGCTCCTTCAGAGCTCGTAACAATCCTTAATACTACCCGGTGCGCTGCACCGGGCTTTGTAATATATGCCTTTCAGGCAAAACGAAGAATATAAACATTTATTAATTTTGTTCAATCGAGCACAATTGTTAAATTAAATCAAGCTTTAAATTTATTCTAAAGGCGGCCTGAAAGGCCACAATTACAAAGCCCAGAGCGAAGCTCTGGGTATGTATATAGTGTATACAAGCGCTGAAAGTGCGGTATAAAAAGATGTGTATAAACCCTAGCCTCCAGCGGGGGAAATCTTTCAATTAATATTTTGGATTATGTATGAACATGGAAATAACAGCTATATTCTGTCCTCTGCCTTCTGAAGTCTGACATCTGAAGTCTGACATCTGACCTCTGTCCTCTGACATCTGACCTCTGACCTCTTAGACCACTTCAACTATATTATCTGCGATCTCGTAATTATTAAGCGTCAGCTTATTGTATATTCTAGCAACAGTAACAACATCTTTCTGGCAATAAGTTTTGATGCGCTCCAGATTATTTTCTTCCCAATATACTTTTCCCACCAAGCTTCCATCAATATCATCCTTAGGGGTGGGAATTCCAAGGAGTTCAGCCAATAAAGCAAGTGAAATGAAATGTTTAAAATCACCAAATTTCCATTCTTCCAGGGTATCGATCAGGTGTTTGATCTCCCAGGGTTTTTTACCCGCAAGCTGAAAAATACCGGGTAGGGGTATTTGATGTATGACCGCCCTCCTGCAGATATAAGGTATATCAAATTCTTTTATATTATGACCACAGAATCTGTGTTTTTCAGGATTGTTAAAAGATTTGCCGATCAGTGATAAAAATTCTTCCAGGATTACCCTTTCATCATCACCAAAAAAAGACTTTACACGGAAACTTGTTTCACCTGATTGTGCATCTACACTAATATATCCAATTGAAATACATACGATCTTTCCGTATTCTGCAAATATTGCTGCCTTGTCTTTATACAATTGCGGGTACTGATCATCGTTATTCGTTTCACCTGATTTTACCCAGGAACTGGCTTTTTTTTGCCAAAATTTTTGCATCGATTCCGATAGTTGGTCAAACTCCGCTACATTGGATACTGTTTCGATGTCTAAAAATAAGATATTCGAATTTGCCATTGATAAAATGTTTTAAATAAAATTGGGTAAATACTATTAAATGTAATATTTTTACAATGAAACCATTAGTAGTTTACTATCATTTTTATACAAATAAAATGATATACCTTTACATGTTGAAATTTTCTAATGTTGGATTATTTTTTAAAATTAAAATTTAATAATTAATATGGATGAGCAAAAAGGAAATAATACTTACAAAATAGTTAGTATTACTATTATAGGATTATTATTGGCATTGAGTGGCTACCTACTTTATCAAAAAAGCCAGAGTTCTAATGTCATTGCTTCGCAGGATGCCTCAATAATGGAGATCGAAAAGGGCAAAGCAGATGTAGAAAAGACTTACTATGAAGCATTGGCCGATCTTGAAGAAATGAAGGGTGACCAGGAAGATATGAATTCAAAGATCGATAGCCAAAAGATCGAATTGAAAAAACAACGTGATCAGATCGTTGACCTCCTTGCTACCAGTAAGGACTACAAGGCCATAAAAGCCAGGATCGCTACGATGAAGTCAGAATCCGAAGAATTCAAGCGTCAATTGGAAGCGCTCAAAGCTGAAAATGAGGAACTGGCGACCAGCAATCAACAATTGAATACAGAAAAAGGACTTTTGGCCAGCCAGGTTAATCAGGAGAGGTCTTCCAATGATGAACTATCATCACGAAATGCTTCACTTGAAGCCACAAAATCCGGTCTGGAGTCAGAAAAGGCAAATCTTGCTAAGAAAGTTGATAAAGCATCTGTAATAAAGATCTCAGACATCCTGGTAGAAGGATATAAACTATCGACCAAAGGGAAAGAAGTTTCAAAAAGATTCGCTAAAAACATTGATGGTATAAAGATCTGCTTTAAAACTGCCCAAAACGAACTGGTAGAAACAGGCAGGGAAAAATTTTATATCAGGATCATCAATCCAACAGGCGAAACTATTAATATACCTTCTGCAGGATCAGGTATTATAGCCGGTTCAGATGATGGAACAGAGATCTCCTACTCTTTATTAAAGGAATTTACTTATGAAAATACTGCAGCTGTTAGTTGTACAAACTGGCAACCTACTTATGATTTTCAAAAAGGTTCTTATGAGATCTATGTATATAATAAAGGTTATTTAGCCGGTAAAAGCACATTCACACTTAAGTAGATAGGAAATAAGTAATAGGCAATAGGCAATAGGCAATAAGTAATAGGCAGTTTGTAAATGATAATTGCCATTATTGTAGATTAATAAAACAGTTTAAGCTTAATAGCCATTAAGGCAATAAGATCTTATAAGATCGGCCTTTGGTAGCAGGAAGGTCCCTGTCTATTATCCAAGGATTCAGATACCGTAACATTTTATAGGTAGTGCCATGATCGAGCGCAAATTGTGTCAGGTCGGTAATGGCAGTATCTATTATTATCGTTTTGGAATAAGTCAAGGGCTGGTATAAATTACCTCTATCTATTTCATAACCAAAAGTGGCCGGATCGCTCATTACTTCTTTGATTGCTAATATCCTGAAAATGTATTTTGAAGTTTCTGCATTTAAATAGATATCATAGAAATTATTAACTTTTTGAGCTTTCATTTCTTTGAGGATCCTGCCTGCACCTCCATTATATGCTGCAGCGACAAGAGTCCAGTTATCAAATGTGCGATAAAGTGATTTTATGTGGCTGCATGCGGCTCTGGTTGATTTTTCAACATTATATCTTTCATCTACTTTTTCATTAATTTGAAGCCCAAGTTCCCGCGCCGTTGGTGTCATAAATTGCCAAAAACCTTTAGCACCTGCAGGGGAAGTGGCATTTGTAAAATTACTTTCCACAGGAACAAGGTATTTAAAATCATCAGGAATACCTTCCATTTTAAGTATGGGTTCGATCATAGGATAGTAACGTGCAGCCAGCTTAAGATTGAGTAAGGTGGATCCGTGAAGGTAAGTATTCATGACCAGTTCTCTGTCCAGCCTGTCGCGGACATCGGGATTGTCCAGCGGTATCTGCTCCCCTGCAAAGTCAAATGGACGATTGATCGAAGGTGATTTTATCATCTGGGGCAAAGGTTCCTGTATTAAAGACTTATGAACAGAAATGGTTGCTACAGAAGCAAGGGAAATTATAACTAAAATTAAGGCTAATTTTTTAAATTCTATTTGAATGATCATTCTTTATTAATTTAATATAAATCAAGTAATTATTAAAATACCCCCTCCACGAGAGGGTTGTTTAAACCCGTAAAGTGGCCAACAATCTTTTAACACTATATGGACCTGATCCATTGACAATTATCATAATCAGGCCACCCATTATCGCGACATTTTTCATAAACATAATAGCCTGTATCCGCTGATCATCTACCGGGTCATTCCAAAAGGAGTGAACGATAAAAGTCAGAGGAATATAATATAATAATAAAAGTGTAGCTCCGAAAGAAGACCTGTATCCGATCAATACCATAATACCACCCAACACTAACAATATTATCGCCCCTGTCACCAACAGGTCCTGCCTCCATTCGAGTCCGTAGCTGGTCATCGTAGCCTTGGTCATCTTGAAATAATAGATAGAATCAAATGCTTCATATAAAAAAATAGTTGAGATCAAAATACGACCTAACAAATCTAAAAAACCCTTCATCTATTTCTATATTAAAGTGCGATACTCCTGCAAAGTAAAGTTATCCATGAGCTAAAATTACAGCATTGATAATTTCCTGCATAATCTTCCAAAAGTACGGTATTTAATTTAAATCGAAAAGGA
>JAYUWT010000165.1:0-2097 GCA_043753405.1 Saprospiraceae bacterium
CCTTTTTGGTAAGGCAGAATATAAGCGAGAAGATAAAATTTCTTACCTATTTTAAGTTCAGCTGCCTGACTTTCGATAACCGGTCTTAAACTATAATCATTTCTGTCCATGATATCGTATGCTTCTTCTACCCTGAATTGATCAAAATTAATTGACAATTTTAATTTATTTCCTGGTGTCTTTTTAGCTATGATCCGCATATTTAGATGATCATTTTCTATTAGTTGCAATTGCTCGTACGGGAATTTTCCACTATCGAATACAATTGAATCAGATTCAACTTTTCCATCACGGATGGATTTCATGTAGATCCTGTATTTTTTATTCTCAAGTTCATTGCCTTTAAGGTTAATTTTATAAAAATCAATTCCCTCAAAACTAAGCAGATCATGCAGATCGTCATTTTCTACCCTGATAACTTCTGCAGATATTGTGGGTTTGGGAGTACCCTGTGCCCCTAAATTTTGAAATAAAAAGATGATATTTAAAAAGATGAGTATATTTTTCAAAATTGTTAGTTTTAGTTGGTTAAAAATACTAAATTATTTCTTTTTGATAATGACCGAATTACTTCTTAAAGTCATTTTATCATTTATGTTAACTTTGGACTCCAACAACGGGATATTTTAACACAATAAATGAGATCATTACACATTCTATTCCTTTTATCCTTGACCTACATCTGTTCAGCTCAGAACTACAAATCCTATTTCACAGGTAATACACTGGACAAGATGACACAAACTTCAGGCGGGATCTGCATGATGGGCGGTGCCTCGGAAGATGATGAGGCCATGAAATGGTTTCTGCACAGGGCTAAGGGTGGAGATATCCTCGTACTTCGGGCCAGCGGTTCTGACGGTTACAATGACTATCTTTACTCTGAACTGGGTGTGACTGTCAATTCTGTGGAGACCATCTTATGTTATAATGGGGATTCCGCCTTTGAACCCTACATCCTGGACAAGATCAGTAAGGCGGAAGCGATCTGGTTTGCCGGTGGGGATCAGAATGATTATGTTTCCTACTGGAAGGATACTCCTGTAGACAGCCTCATCAACGCAGGACTCAGAGAAAGAAATATTGTTATCGGCGGCACAAGTGCAGGAATGGCAATTATGGGCCGGTATATTTATACCGGCAAAAACGGGTCCGTTACTTCAGAAAATGCACTCACAAATCCTTATAACAGCAGGGTCACGATCGATTCAAATTTTATTGATAATAAATACCTCGAAGATGTGATCACTGATACCCATTACGACGATCCGGACAGGAGGGGAAGGCATGTCACATTTCTGGCAAGGATCCTTACAGATCATGATGTTTTAGCTAAAGGCATCGCGTGCGACGAAAGGACTGCAGTATGTATCGAACCCAACGGCATCGCCCATGTTTATGGATCATCAAGCAGCGACTATGCATATTTTATCAGCCCCAATTGCGCCCTGAGTGAAGTAGCTCCTGAGGTATGCACGAATAATACACCACTTACCTGGAACAGAAACGATAAGGCGCTATGGGTTTATAAAGTGAAAGGCAATATAGAGGGAACAAACAAATTTAACCTCAAAGACTGGTTGACGGGCAACGGCGGTGTATGGGAAGACTGGTGGGTCAATTATGGAGTTTTGAATATGAAGGTCACCTCGCAAACGGATTGTACCCTGCTCTCGAATAATGTGATACAATACAAGAGTGTTATTTCTGTATATCCTAATCCTTCTTCTGATGTAATTAATGTGGAATTAAATAATTCTATTATTCAGGAAATTTCTATTTATGATGTCTCCGGAAAAGTAGTTTTTTCGAAATTTAATATGAATGCAGTTTCAGAGTGTATTGATATTTCAGGGTTAAGACATAATGTTTATTTTATTATAGTAAAGACGAGAGATGAAGTGTTGGTGGAGAGGGTGGTGAAAATGTAGTGTACAATAGTGTGGCAAAGTAACACTTCTAGATGAATAATATCTTGGAAAAAATCAAAAGACACCCCCCGCTTTGCGGACCCCTCAGGAGGGGAATTTCTAAGTTTTTTTCTTTTAAAAATATAAATAAACCATTGTTTGATTTATGTGTAAGAAATTTTTAAAA
>JAYUWT010000166.1:0-5136 GCA_043753405.1 Saprospiraceae bacterium
TCTTTGGAAGATCTTTCAAAGATCTCCTGTTCGATGATATCGTAAGCTTTTTCCACACATGATTCACAGATATGGCCATCGAGGCCTTCGATAAGAAGAATGGCATCATTTTTGTCTTTTCCACAAAATGAACACCGGTGTGAATCTTTATTTTTACCCATTATAATTTGTTAATTAAAAATATTACACAGACATGCACTATAATGTCCATGTAATTATAATTCTTTTCTTAGTCTTTTTTAGATTTTGAAGGATTTGCTTTATCCAAAACCTCATCTACCAGACCATATGCTTTTGCATCAGCAGCCGTCATCCAGTTGTCCCTGTCGCAATCCCTTTCTATTGTTGCATAATCCTTGCCTGTATGATTAGCCAGGATGTCATAGAGTTCTTTTTGCATCTGTTTGATCAATTTATAGGATATTTCCATATCTGATACCTGACCTTCCATGCCGCCCAAAGGCTGGTGAATCATCACCCTGCTGTGATATAAACACGTTCTCTTGCCTTTTGTTCCGGCTGCAAGCAATACAGCCCCCATTGAAGCAGCAAGACCTGTGCAGATAGTTGATACATCAGGGGTCACATATTGCATCGTATCATAGATTCCAAGGCCATTGATCACTGATCCGCCTGGACTATTGATGAACATCTGGATATCACGTTTAGGATCTGTACTCTCTAAAAACAATAGTTGAGCCTGGATCACATTGGCTACATAATCATTCACAGGAACGCCCATGAAAATGATCCTGTCCATCATAAGCCTGGAAAAAACGTCCATGCTTACGACGTTCATCTGTCGTTCTTCAATAACGGCAGGAGTGAAGCCATTTATATTCGGCACAGAGACTTTCATGTATTTGTCTAAGTGCATACTGTTCATATTGAGATGCTTGGTAGCGTATTTTTTAAATTCATCTTGTGAAAACATAATCTCTTTTTATTTAGTATACTTAATTAATTCAAAGGTTTAAATAATTAGAAATCAAAAAAGTTTAAAAGCAGCTGAAGGCTGTATGCTATAGGCTATAGGCTTTAAGCACCCACATAACAATACTTTTGGAATTGAATATACCTTTTATTTCTTTATAATACAAGTGCCTCACTGCTCAATGCTTACAGCTTACTGCCTGTAGATTACTGCTTATTGCTTACCGCTTAGCCCAAAGCTATTTAACCGTTTCCTCAGACAACAACGGATCTTCGTCATCACCTCCATCTTCCACATGATCATGAGCATGATTATGTTCGTGTTCGTGATGGTGTTCATGGTTACCATGATCGTGATTATTTTCTGCTTCGGCCTTTTGCACAAGTTTGTCATTGAGTGCTTCTACTATAGCTTCATATTCCGAAATTGGAATAAAGCTGTCTTCAATATCATTGTTTTGCTTCATAAAATTCACCAAATGTGACATGTAGATCTGATCCTTCTTGCGCTCAACCATTTTTTGATTTTTATAGGCGTCATCCAGGAATTTTTTGTACATATGTTCAGGCAGATTTACACCTCCGAAATAACCATTGATCTCAGCAATAAAAGCTCTGGTTACTTCTTCATCTTTGACCTCAATTCCATATTCTTCATCCAAATACCCTTTTACCCATGACCATTTATAATCATCTTTATATTGATCCAGGTGGAAATCCAGGGCATGTTCCTTTAAACCGGCGATTTGTTTGAAAAACTTCCTGTAATAATTATCATCAAGATCCAGGTCGAACTGAGCAAGCAGGAAGTCTTTGAAATCATTGAAAAATAAAACATCAGAATTGGCTCTGTATGTATTGTAATAGTTATCTGTCAGGATCTTTGTCAGGTCTTCTTCACTTTTTACTGTGCCGTTCGGATCCAATTTTGCGAAAAAATCTTCATCTATGTCGGCAAGTACTTTTTTCTCCACCTTATCGACTGTGGCCTTATAATCTTTTCCAACTATATCCAATTTAACATCACCTTCCAGTTTAAGTACTTGTTTCTCAAGGGTATATTCATTGTCAGTCAGGTCCATAATGTTCAGATCAAAAGTATGTCCTTTGGTCTGACCTGTAAGGCTGTTTTTCAAAATTTCATTTTGAATTGCACTCACTGCATAACTGAAGGTGGACTCCAGACCACCTGTTTTGGCAGAACCTTCCTCCTGCTCAATAATAGAAAGTGTAAGTGAACTATCAATATCGATACTGTCTTCACTTTCCTGTAACCCTCCGATGTCCATTCTGATAGATTTGATCTGCTCTTCCAGTTTATCTGATTGAGCCTCAGGAAGGAAATAATGGAGATTTCCTTTCCAATCTATTGAATCAAGTTCCGCATCAGGTTCTTTTACAACAAGAAGACTCGCAGCAAAATCCTGAATGTCATTAGGGGTAAATTTATAATTGAAGTCTTCAGTATCAAATACAAAGTTGCTGAATGTCTTAATACCTTCCTTATCCAGATATTCATATACCTGGCTAACTAGGTTTTTATTAACCAATTCCACCATCATCTGAGTGCCATAGAGGTTTTTGACAAGGCTAGTGGGAGTTTTGCCCGGACGAAAACCTTTCATTTTAGAGGTCTTTGCTGTTTTGTTCAGCTCTTTTTTGAAAAGATTATTTATTTCACTCGCTTCAAGCACGACGTCCAATTGAAGTAAATATTTTGATTTTTCTACCGGATTGATTATCATATGAATGGATTAAATATTTAAAATTACTGTAAACATTATTGCAAGCCCAAGCTACCTAAATGAAGCCCTGGCAAAGCTTTTCCAAAGAAAAAGGCGTTAATTGTGCACTTTGGAGGTGCAAAGGTATAATTATTCTTACAATTTATTTAAAGGTTATAGGGAGTAGTTCATATTACATCTATTATAATTAATAACATTCCTTACATTTGCGGCATGGAACTGATTAGAAATTTTTGTGTGATTGCGCATATCGACCATGGCAAGAGCACTTTGTCAGACAGGCTACTCGAATATACCAAGACCATTTCCGAGCGTGATATGCAACATCAGGCTCTTGACGATATGGACCTGGAACGGGAGAGGGGTATTACAATCAAGAGTCATGCCATCCAGATGTATTACAACCATGAGAATGGCAATAGATATACTTACAACATGATCGATACTCCCGGCCACGTTGATTTTTCTTATGAAGTTTCCCGATCTATAGCTGCTTGTGAAGGTGCTCTTCTACTTGTAGATGCCAGTCAGGGTATTCAGGCACAGACCATTTCCAATCTTTTTATGGCTATAGACCACAACCTGGAAATCATTCCAATCCTTAACAAAGTCGATATGGAAAGTGCCATGATCGACGAGGTTTCTGACCAGATCATCGAACTGATCGGTTGCAAAAAAGAAGAGATCCTCCTGGCCAGCGGCAAAACAGGTCTTGGAGTAGAAGATATTTTAAAAGCTGTTGTAACAAGGATCCCCCATCCAAAAGGTAAGGTAGATGCTCCGCTTCAGGCTTTGATATTTGACTCTGTCTTTAATTCATTCAGAGGTGTCATAGTATACTTCCGACTCTTCAACGGTATAATCAAAAAAGGCGATAAAGTCCGATTCTTCCATACACAGAATGAATACCAGGCGGATGAAGTTGGTATCCTGCAAATGACGCTTCAGGATAAACCTGAACTCAGAGCGGGTGATGTGGGTTACCTTATCACAGGGATTAAAATCTCAAAAGAAATAAAGGTGGGTGATACGGTCATCCTTGCCAAATATCCGAACACACCGGAGATCAAAGGATTTGAAGAAGTCAAACCAATGGTTTTCGCCGGAATCTATCCTATCGACAATGATGATTTTGAAGACCTAAGGGATAGTCTTGAAAAACTTCAATTAAATGATGCTTCATTGACCTTCGAGCCGGAAAGTTCAGTAGCCCTGGGCTTTGGTTTCAGGTGTGGTTTCCTCGGTATGTTGCACCTCGATATTATTCAGGAACGTCTGTCCCGCGAATTTGACCAGGAAGTGATCACTACGGTGCCCAACGTAATGTATCATTCCTATATGGCAGGAAAACCAAATGACTTGGTCATCATCAATACTCCAAATGACCTGCCAGAGCCAAACGTATTGGACAGGGTAGAAGAGCCTTATATCCATGCACAGGTCATAACAAAACCGGAATACATTGGATCTATTATGTCTTTATGCCTCGACAAAAGAGGTTTTCTGATAAAACAAACATATCTCACGACGAGCCGGGTAGAGCTACATTTTGAAATGCCGCTTGCAGAGATCGTTTTTGATTTTTATGATAAATTAAAATCTATCTCAAGGGGTTATGCTTCTTTCGATTATCATCCACTGGACTATCGCAGATCAGAATTGGTAAGGCTGGATATAAAATTGAACGGCGACAATGTGGATGCACTGTCAGCTTTAGTGCACAGAACCAAAGCTGAGGAATTAGGCAGAAAGATCTGTTCAAAATTAAAAGACCTTCTGCCACGACAGCAATTTGTGATCGCCATCCAGGCGGCTGTAGGAGCCAAGATCATTGCCAGAGAAACAATCTCTGCAATGAGGAAAGACGTGACAGCGAAATGTTATGGTGGCGATATTTCGCGTAAGCGTAAGCTCCTTGAAAAACAAAAAGAAGGTAAGAAAAAAATGCGTCAGATCGGAAATGTGGAAGTTCCACAGAAAGCATTCCTTGAAGTATTGAAACTTAATGATTAAGATCGGTTTATATATTATTTAAAGCAAAAAAACAAAATATGAAATATTTAACTTTGGTAATTCTTGCATTCGCATTGACTTGCGGCTTCACATCCTGCAAAAGTGACGGTAAAACTGCAGAAACAGATAAAGATGCAGCTCTTACATCAGAAGAATATAAAAGTTACGATGGCAAAAACAGAAATATTGCGTTTCAGGATACTCTTAAAAATAATAAAGGAATACAGTTCGAACTTACTTTCAGGGGCGGTATGATCGAAGGATCGGCCCAGGTAAAAGTCAGAAAAGATGGTAAACTCATTGAAAACAAAGACTTCAAAGCTGACGGACGAGTCACCCAATTATACCTGCATGACATCAATGGTGATGGAGAAGAAGATTTCATTTTCTATACCAATACGGAAGACCCCACCCGCATAGGAAACTTATATGGTGTCATCCATGA
>JAYUWT010000167.1:0-2092 GCA_043753405.1 Saprospiraceae bacterium
CTCAGATTGGTAAGTGTGGCCGGGCTGGCAAAAGCAAGCCCGTTTAGACTTTTAAGAAGGGTATTTTGTATAATAAGTTGCCCGTTTATAGTTGTTATACCCCGCAGTGAATCCAGGTGGGTGATATCTCCCCCGTCAATTATCAAGTCGCCGGGTAATACAGTACAATCTTTATAAGTAGTGGTAAACGAATCGACTTCTGCCTGAGTGGTCAATATCAAGGCTCCACCCGGACAGGTGGCAGTGCCGCAAGCGGTTTTTACCTGAGCGGGATTGCTGCAGCCCGCATCGTTAAATGCAAAATAGGAGTTAGGCGCTTTTAATGGATCATTGAGATAATTGCATATTGAACTCACATCACACTGAGATAAATTAGGATTGGATTCAATGTATATATCGCTTATCGTGTTATAATCAATTTGGCCCAACCCCGCCAAACTGGATAAAGCTGGATTGTTATAAATCAAAATTCCTCCGGTTGAATGAAGGCTTGACAAACCAAGCAGGCCGGGCAACAAAGGATTGTTTTCAATGTCCAGATAGAATATAGATTGTAAATTGGAAAGACCATCAATATTAGTCAGGACATTATTTGTAAAAAGGTTAAGGGAGCCGAAGATACTTTGCAACTGGATCAATGAATCCACGTTTTCAATATCCGGGCCTGCGATTGTAACATCACCAAGAATCCGGTTACATCCCGGATAATTGGCAGGGAAGAGATCGATTTCTTCCTGCGAACTAAAAACGATACCGGTTTGAAGACAGGAGAAAATCTCACAAGCTGTATTGACCTGTGAAAGGTTTGCACAACCTGAAGCATTAAACCGGATAGTTACGTCATCAGAAACCGTTATAAAATTACAAACTACAGGTACTCCACACACGCTAAGCAGGGAGTTGAATTCAATAAATAAAGCAGTCAGGCTGTCAATTTTTTGTTGACCCAGTCCGGTCAGGCTGGTCAATAGATCATTGAAGTAGATCCGCAATTGACCAGAGATGCTGCTCAATGAACCTAAACCGGTTAAATCCACCAGGCTATTATTGGTATTAATTGAAACAAACCCCCCTACCCTGACCAGGGAGTCCAAACCAGTCAAAGTTTGAAGATCGGAATTTTGTATAATGTCCAGATAACCTGCTATAGATCGGACTCCCGAGAAGCCCTCAAGACTGATAATGGGAGATGCTCCGGGTGAAGGCCCTATTTGGACAGGTCCATTTAAGTCCTGACAATCAGGATAAGCCTCGGCAAATTGATCAAGCTCAAGCTGAGTATAAAAACGAAGAAAACCCGGTGGGCAGTCTTCGACGGGAAAACACGCTTTAAGAACCTGAAAAGGAGTACTGCAACCCAAAGCATTGTTGGAGATCTCTCTTTGTCCCCCATTAGCCAGATAAGTACAGATACTTTCATGAGAACAGACCGAGAGACTTCGTGAATCGTTGATGTATAAATAATTTAAACTATCCGGATCTATCGGGCCCAGGCCGTTCAGGCTCAGGAGGGAATCATTTTCAGCAACCGATAGATACCCATTGATTTTGTTTAAAGAAGTTAGCCCGCTCAGGTTTTTTAAACCGGGATTCTGCTGTATGGAAAGATCGGTTCCGATGGATTGAAGCGAATCCAGTCCGCTCAATGAAGAAAGTTGAATCGCTCCAATGACCAGTAAATCGTTACCAATCGACTGTAGTTTTTTCAATCCGTTGAGGTTTACGAGGGAGTCTGAATATAAAATTTGAAGGCTACCGCCAATTGAAAAAATGGAATACAGGGAATCCAGATTTTTAATTTTAGACCCGGTGATTTCGACATCTCCCTGGATTTGATCACAGCCCGGGAACCGGATATTAAAACTATCAACCTGTCCCTGGGTGGTAAAAACAATTCCTTCGGGCAGGCAGGGTTGGGATTGGAAACTAAGCCGGGCCAAAAACCAAAGGATAAGTGTTAAGAGCTGGGGCATTGTCTTTTATTTATGCTGGGCACTTTACTTAATAATAATCACTTTATGTATGGTAAAGTATTATTTAACACATAGAAATTCATATTAAGCATAACAATTTAGCCGGACAATACATACAA
>JAYUWT010000168.1:0-5125 GCA_043753405.1 Saprospiraceae bacterium
ATAAAAGCACTTGAAACTTCTGGTTTTATTATTCAAAGAAAGCTTGATTCTTCAAATCCTGAGTACAAGGTTTATTATAGTGAAGATGATTGTACAACAAGTTTTTCCAAGATTTTTGACAATGAGATCAATCCTAAGACCGGGTTTGCGGCAGTTATGACTTGTTCTGATGCAGAGGAAAATTGCCCTTTTATACCGGGATGCGACCTGCGGATCGGAACTGCTTATTATGATCCTAAAGCATTTGACAATACAGTGTTGCAGGATGATAAATATATGGAACGCAGCAATCAGATCGCATTGGAATGCCTATACGTTTTTTCTAAGGTATTGGAAAAATGACAGCAAATAATTGTGTTCCAACATTGGAAAGAAAGAAATTGAATTTCCTCGATCGATATCTGACCTTATGGATCTTTCTTGCTATGTTTCTCGGAGTCGGGATCGGATACTTTCTACCTGACTCTTCGGGTTTTATCAATTCTTTTTCGAGTGGAACTACTAACATACCCCTTGCCATCGGTCTGATCCTCATGATGTATCCTCCCCTTGCTAAAGTAAGGTATGAAAACATGGGGGAGGTATTTAAAAATACAAAGATCCTCAGCATTTCATTGTTGTTGAACTGGATCATCGGTCCAATACTGATGTTCCTTCTTGCAGTGATATTCTTCAGAGATCAGCCGGAATACATGACCGGCCTTATACTTATTGGAATAGCCCGGTGCATCGCCATGGTCGTGGTCTGGAATGAACTTGCAGAAGGCAACAGGGAATATGCAGCCGGATTAATTGCACTCAACAGCATCTTCCAGATACTATTTTACAGTGTTTATGCATGGTTATTTATTACGATTCTTCCACCATATTTTGGAATAAAAAGTATGGAAATTAATATTACTATCGGACAGATCGCTGAAAGTGTAATGATCTATTTGGGCATTCCTTTTCTTGCCGGCATCATCAGCAGATATGCTTTGATCAGATGGAAGGGGGTGGAATGGTTTAATACGCGTTATGTTCCTTTTATATCTCCAATTACTTTGATCGCATTGTTATTTACCATTGTTCTGATGTTCAGCCTTAAGGGAAATCTAATTGTACAGATACCCTTTGATGTGATCCGGATTGCTATTCCCTTGGTCATTTATTTTGTGATCATGTTTCTTGTAAGTTTCCTGATTGGTAAAAAAATGGGTGCTGATTATTCAAAAAACACTGCAATCGCATTTACGGCCACAGGAAATAATTTTGAACTTGCAATTGCTGTTGCTATCGGAGTATTCGGTATTAATAGCGGGCAGGCTTTTGCGGGTGTAATCGGACCTCTGGTAGAGGTTCCTGCTCTGATATTGTTGGTTAGGGTAGCATTTTGGCTTAAAAAGATATGCTATCCTACGGAAACCTCCTAGAACAACCCTGAAATATTTCCATCATCATCTATATCGATAAATTCAGCACTAGGGATTTCCGGTAGTCCCGGCATGCGCATGATATCTCCTGTGATAGGGACGACAAATCCTGCACCTGAGGCTATTTCAATTTCACGGACTTTAAGTATAAATCCTGTCGGTGCACCTCTCAATTCAGCATCGTCTGACAAGGACTTTTGAGTTTTGGCAATGCAGACTGGCAGGTCATTCAATTTTAATTTTTTAATCAACCTTAGATCTGCTTTAGCTTTCATGGCATACTCCACAGTTGCAGCTCCATATACATTAGTAGCGATTGCAGATATTTTTGATTCAATACTACTTTCCAAAGGATACAATGGCTTATAAACCTGGCCCTGATTATTGTCAATAATATTGCCGATCACTTCTGCCAGATGCATGGCACCTTCTCCGCCTTTGGCCCAGATATCTATTGCTTCCGCCTTGAAACCCATTGCAGCGCACTTATCTTTGACGATCTGGATCTCAGCATCCGTATCAGTTACAAATTTATTGATCGCCACAACTGCCGGTATTCCAAATAATTTTGAATTATTCAGATGTTTTTCAAGATTCAAAAATCCCAGACTTACAGCTTCAAGATTTTCTTCCTTCAACGTATCCAGATCTGCACCACCATGATATTTCAATGCCCTGATTGTGGCAACGATCATGATACATTTAGGTACGATACCGGCTATCCTGCATTTAATATCCAGAAACTTCTCGCCTCCAAGGTCGAATCCAAATCCTGCTTCTGTAACTACATAATCAGAAAGCGACAGTCCCATTTTAGTGGCAACGATCGTATTTGTTCCCTGTGCTATATTGGCAAATGGGCCGCCGTGTATAATTGCCGGTGTATGTTCGATGGTTTGTACCAGATTAGGCAAGAAAGCATCTTTAAGTAACGCTGCCATAGCACCATGAACTTTCAGGTCTCTTGCAAATACAGGTTTGCCATCAAAAGTATTTCCCACATAAATATTTCCAAGTTTTTGTTTCAGATCTGCTCTGCTATTGGATAGGCAGAGGATGGCCATCACCTCAGATGCAGCTGTTATATTGAATCCTGCTTCCCTGGGTACTCCATTTCCTTTTCCACCCAATCCACTGACTATGTATCTTAACGAACGGTCGTTCATATCCATGACCCTTTTCCAGACAACTGTCCTGGCATCTATGTTGAGTGTATTTTTTTTATTTTGGATATTGTTGTCAATTACTGTTGCCAACAAATTATTTGCCTTTTCAATAGCGGCAAAATCACCGGTAAAATGCATGTTGATATCCTCCATTGGCAAAACTTGCGAATATCCTCCTCCTGCAGCACCACCTTTCATCCCAAATACAGGGCCCAGCGATGGCTCTCGCAATACAACCGTCGTTTTTCTTCCAATCTTATTCAATGCTTGAGATATACCAATAGAACAGGTGGTCTTACCCTCACCCGCCGGCGTAGGCGACATGGCTGAAACCAGGATCAAATTACTTTTCTGGGCTTTTGCTTCGTCTATATAGTCTAAAGGGATCTTGGCCTTGAATTTTCCATAGTAGATCAGGTCTTCATCCTTAATTTCAAGTTGGGAAGCAATATTTCTAATATGAGTCAAAGTTGCTTTCTGAGCTATCGACAAATCATTTTCCATAAATATTAATTATGTTTTGCCATAAAGATATATAGATTAGTAACTAAAGCGGAAATAGTTAAATTAATTTTTGGGTTAAAGCAAAATTATCAATGAAGGCTTTTAATCCATTAGAATTGTTTATCAATATTGAAATTGAATCAATATTTTTAATATGCCGGGTATCCATATTAAAAAAATCCGGACCATGCAACATGATCCGGAATTTATTAAATTTTAGAATAAGGTCCATCTTAGACCGACATATCCTCTGATGCCTATAAGTGGTGCATATACCTGGGTCACATCAAATAAGGATCCCTGTGGATTATCTGCGCCTTGAATCGGGCCTTTCTGAGTTACATTAGTCAGATTTTCTCCCCCCACATAGATGTCAAATGATTTCCACTTTTTAGTCACCTGGGCATTGGTTGTTAAATATGGTTTTGCTTCATGTCTTTCCTGGATAGCTGCACCATTTTCCAAAGTCCTGACAAGATATTCCTGATTTCCCAGCCAGGTAGTCGTGTTGCTGAACTCCCAGTTCTGATCTCTTGTTGTATAATGCAAGGCTAGCAATGCTCTATGTTTTGGTACTAACATTTTGTGAACCTCCACACCTGCCTGATCGAATACGATATGATTCCATTTGTAGGCAACCTTCACATTCAATCCATCGATCAAATCATAGCTTGAGCTAAGCAAAGCTGAAGTTGTAATTGACTCTCCTGATAAATTTGAGATTTGGACCCGATCCAGATCAGACTCCTGGTCAACAATGATCTGATTTTGAAACTGTGTCTGATATAAGTCACCATTTAAGGTAAAGTTCCGGTCACTGATCTTAGACTTCAAAACATACGAAATACCATAATTAATAGCCTCTTCAGCATCAAGTTCTGCCTTGATATCAAAAGGTCGTCCATTGACAAAAGATGAAATATTGTCTGTAAAGAAATAAGGTGTTCTATAACCCTTACCTATATTGGCTCTGATCACCTGATCCACTGTCAGGTTATATTTGGCAGTAAGTGTTGGTGCCACTTGAGTGCCGTACAAATTGTGAAAATCCGCCCTGATAGTTGCAACTAATCCAAACCTTTTTATAAATCTTGCATCCGCATTTGTTATCTCAGGATTGTAGGAGTACTCCGCATAAACACCGGGAACCAATTCTTTTCTGGAATAATCTTTTAAAGCAATAGTTTGATACAGACGCTCTGTAAGTAAACTGCCTCCTGCATAGATAATGTGGTTTCCCTCATCAAATCTGTCCTCATATAAGGCCTGAAAATATCCTCTTTTTTGTTCTCCGTTATATGCAAGTGTTCCATAATTGGCCCCAAGGACATTGTTGACATACTGGTATTTCAATCCAATACTCCTGCCTTCTTTATCAAATCCTACAAAACCGGTGTTGCCATTGATAGCAAAACGTTGAGCATCACTCTTTGCTTTATAAGGATTTTCAGGATCAACTGCCACTTGGCCGGATTCTCTCAGGTCCTTAACAAAATGGACACTCAATCCACTTTCCCATGGTCCCATGGCATCCATCCTGATCTTATACAAAGCATTGATCTGAGAGGACAAAGGCATATCCATAAAATTATCATTATTGTTATCAACTTTTACAAAGTTTTTACTTCCATGCATATAAAGACCTGTTGCAAAGGAAGGGTTATTCAAAACTTTATTTACATGGACATTGGCTTCAAATCTTCCCATTGTACTACCGTACAAATTGACAAAAAGCGGATCATCCTCAAAGGGGTTTTTCAAGCCTATATTGACCTGGCCGGAGAAACCATTACTTCCATTGATCGCATTGGAGATACCTTTGGATATTGCTACCTGATCGAGCCAGGTACCGGGAATCATATCAAGGGCGAATGGATAATTTATTCCCGCAAGGTCAGGCGTATTATCCAGGGTCATAAGACTATAAACACCTCTTAACCCTAGAATCTCCATTTCTTTTGCCCCTGTGACTGCATCCGTTTCACTTACGCTAACTGAACCTGAATTGTCAAAACTTTCACTCAATCTGCAGCAGGCAGCTTT
>JAYUWT010000169.1:0-5118 GCA_043753405.1 Saprospiraceae bacterium
CCGGGTTGACCTTTTGATATTATGCCTTGCTTGTCAATCTTATCGATTCTGAAATAGCCCACATCATATGCCATGTTTACATCTATTTCCCTATGGATGATTTTAAATTTTAAATTTAAGACAATTTCTCTTTCTTTATGATAATTGAAGGTTTTTTGAAAGCCGTTTATAAAGTTTTTTCTGAAATGTTGAATGGCACTCGTGTCTCCTCCATATATATTAAAAGCATCGTCGGTATAGATCTTTTCTATTAGCGTGATGTCATACATTTTAAATGCCCTGCTCATAGTTGTATAGACATCTTCAATATTTTTTATATTTGTCACATTGACTTCTTTTTGATCAGTTGTGGACACATCTTTCTGTTCAGTGTCCGCGCAACTGAAAAAAAATAGTGAACTTACAGTCACCATTGATAATATTATTATTTTTGTATTCATGTTATATTTTTTTATCGTGATATAGTAGTGAAAAGGGCTGTCGATTGTCAAATGAAGATCCAAATAATATAACCTGTTGCGCTAAAGCTTTGATGCTTAAATGCAACTTAAAGTTCAGGTTTGATAATCAGGTAGGCATATCATCCTTACTTTCAACATTATCAGTTTGCAACATTAACCTGATCCGGTCAATATGAATCTGAGACATTTTTGCTCTTTCCAAAGCTGATTTAGATCCTACACCACTTTTCCTGTGTGCCATTTCGGTCAATAGATTTTTCCTTTCCTCGAACATACGAAGTGCCGTCCACATTGTTTCTTCCATCTTTCTGGTTTGTTCTGCCAATAAGGAAGCTGCCGTATAAGCATGGCCGGTATGGCAGCGGAACCGCATATCCGGATCCTTATCTATTTCCCACAGAACTCCTCCACATCCGGGGCAATTAAAAGGAACCTGATCTCCCAGTGTATTCACTGATGCCAGATCACTTAATACACGCTCAGCTATTTTTGCTTCTATTAAAATATCATTTGGTACAGGTATTTTTTTCTCTAATTTTTGAGAAATAAGTTTATAAAGTAATTCACCCATTTCAGAAATAGGCAGGCAATGATCAATCTTCACCTGAGCAAGCGCATTGGATGGCATGAAAGGGTAATCCGCATCTTTTGGATCCTGAACGATACAGATTCCACCACACCTTTTAATTACTTTCATTCCGGCTGTTCCGTCATCAAGATAACCGGTCAACAGGATGCTGATCACTCCATTGCCAAATGCTACAGCAGCGGAACGGAATAGTGGATTAATTGCCGGTCTTGACCTGTTTTCCTGAGCACCTTTTGTCACGAGCACTTTATGTTTATTATCTACCATCAGGTGGTGATCTGAAGGAGCCAGGTATAAATGGCCTGGCTTCAGTTTATCACCATCTGTAGCATGGATACAAGTCAGGGTATTAAATTTATTAAGAGCATCCAATAATACATTTCCTGTAGCATCAGGAGAAATATGCTGAACTACCAGGACAGGGACAGGAAAATCTTTTCCAAGCTGGTTGATTAACAATTTTAATGCATTCAGTCCTCCGGCAGAAGTACCTATCACGATGATTTTTGAAAATTTATGCTGATTTTTTTTGGAATTATTTTTGACCATTCTAATATTTTTAGTTGTTATGTTATATTTAATTTAAATAAAAACTTAATTTTTATCAATAACATTTAAAACAAAATTAACCAATATCCTAGTTCATCTTGCAATAATTAATATATAAGTGAAAGCATATGAGGCCATTTCATCAAATAAATTTTATTAAAATGGTTTTTACAAAATAGACCGATGGACCTTTTGTTGTTTAAGTTATTCTCAAAATACTTAAAAAAGTGAGTATAATATAACATTAGACAAGAATTATGTAAAGTAAATACAATATTATTTACAAAATTTACAACATATAAAATAACATCATGAAGAATCGTTCTATTTATTTGATTTTCTCAGGCATAGCACTTTTAATACTTACCCTGCCTTTAATGCAGTGTTCCACCAAACAAAAAATCAGGGATAAGAATGATGAATCTGGCAATCCTGATGTTTGGAATTCAAGTATAACTGCCAATTCCAATGACATGATGGAAAAAGGAAAGGCAGTTTTTCGTTTTGAGACATTTGGTGATGAGGTATTCTGGACCGATAAACTTCAACTTCATAAGGCTATAGCCGATTCCAAACATGGCGGTATCGGAGCGGGACTTGCCCCTAAGGATGCCCTGGCTGCAGGTTTAAAAGTGGATCTTGCGATCTTACCTGGATTCTTAAAAAGGAAAATAAGGGAAGGGAAATTCCTGGATGATCCTTTGGTAACACTCGAACTCTTAAAGTTAAATGCGGTAATTGGAGTAATCGGAAAATTTGATGGAGCAGGAAATTTAAGTTCAGTAGGAATAACGTGTGCTTCATGTCATTCGACCGTAAGCAGTAAATCAGGTATAGGAAGCCGTCTGGATGGCTGGCCAAACAGAGACCTTAATGTAGGTGCGATCATTTCTATGGCGCCGGATCTCAGTGTATATGAAAAGCTCCTGGGGGTGGATAAGGCAATGGTCAAAAAGGTACTTGCCAGTTGGGGCCCTGGAAAATTTGATGCGTTATTAAATCTAGATGGTAAAGCCTTTCGTCCTGATGGAAAATCAGGAGCAACTTTAATACCTGAAGCCTTTGGTCATGCAGGACATAATCAACATACCTGGACAGGTGGGTGGGGAAATGTGACCTACTGGAATGCCTATGTTGCAAATCTGGAAATGCAGGGAGTTGGTAATTTTTATGATGCAAGATTGATGGATGCAAAACAATTTCCAATAGCTGCAAAAGCAGGGTTCGGAAATAAACGCAATCCAATTGAAAAAGATAATGTCACAGATAAACTCGCAGCGCTTCAATTTTACCAATTGGCCATGCCTGCGCCAAGGGCCCCGGAAGGCAGTTATAGTAAAGAAGCTGCCGATCGTGGAAAAGTTGTTTTCGAAGGAAAGGCAAAGTGTGCCTCTTGCCATGTCCCACCATTATTTACTGAACCGGGCTGGAACTCTCACAAAGCCGAAGATATCTGCATTGATGATTTTCAATCCAACAGATCACCTGATAAAAGTTATGTCACGCAAGGCTTAAAAGGTCTGTGGACACATATGAAGGGAGGTTTTTATCACGATGGAAGATTTGCAACACTCAAAGATGTGGTTAACCACTATAATGATTGTAAAAAATTGAGTTTATCAGAAACAGAGAAAAATGATTTGGTTGAATATTTAAAATCAATTTAATATTTCCGGACAAAGAGGGACATGATTATTTATCTTCTTCTAACCATTTAAACCAAATGTTTTGATCCGCGATAGGAATATTATTTTGTAAACATACTTTCATGGTATGTCCTGTTCCTCCGGTCATCGGATCATCAACATCATCGTAGAATATACCAAATGTTGCCGGCTTAATTTTAACCGTTCCTATTACTTTGATCGTATCACGGATGATATAAGCTGCTTTAATAGAAAAACGATTTTTATCTCCTGCCACAAATTGGTCAATTAGTTTTTCAGTTTTTTTATTACTTTTTGATTGATATATCAGGTCGGGTTCCGTGGCTAAATTTATATCGTCCAATGAAAATGTTTCGAATGCTATATTGGTTTTTATCCTGTGACCTGAGTAAGGTGTTATTACCTGTAATCTCTTAGGGTCAACTGATGTAACTCCGGCAGAAAAAAAATGATCAGCACCTTCTGCATTTCCGCTTCTAAAAGTCATTTTTGTCGTTTTTGAAGCAAGCAATTTTCCGAGTGAGGTCAACTGTGTTTTGTCTGCATCCAGTACTTTCCTTTTACCTTCGAGCAGAACAATTGAATTTTCATTGTCAAACCGTGTTATAAAGTCTTTAAATTTCAAAATTTAATTTTTGTTTGATTCATTAGTGAATTTTCAAATTGTAATTCTTAATTTTAGTATCAATAAAGAAACATTAAGGCAGGTCACATCCTTCAGATGCATTATAGATCTCAAACCATTGCTCCAGGCTCATTTCTATCTTTAGTGCTTCGACGGCATTATGTAATCTGCTAAACTTTCCGGAACCTACGATGGGAATTATGTGAGCGGGATGTTTTATCAACCAGCTATAAATAATTTTGTCTATAGTTTCGACATCCAATTCAGTAGCTATTTTGGTTAAGGTTCTCAAGAGCCTTTGCCCCTTTTCAGTAATTGGTTTTAGTATTTCTCCCCCACCCAGTGGCGACCAGGCCATTGGTTTGATCCTATGTTTAAGGAAAAA
This sequence comes from Saprospiraceae bacterium, assembly GCA_043753405.1. GTDB lineage: Bacteria > Bacteroidota > Bacteroidia > Chitinophagales > Saprospiraceae > Parvibacillus. The sequence goes on from JAYUWT010000169.1 coordinate 4,277, forward strand.
ATCCATATTGCCATTTTCGAAATGCTCTAAACAAAAAGGGGAGATTTCTACCTGATTTGTAACCAGTGGTTCACCCAGATATTTATCGAGCATTTCATATTGGATAGGGTTAAAATTCGAAACACCGAAATTAAGAACTTTTCCACTTTGTTTTAACATGTTAAAGGCTTTTGCAACTTCTTCCGGATCAAAAAAAGGCGATGGCCGGTGCAATAAAAGAAGGTCAATATAATCTGTCCCTAAATATGACAGGGAGTTATTGACAGATAAAATGATATGCGCGTAACTATAATCATAGTGTTTTAATTTTCTCTCAGGATATTTGTCCGAAATAAGTTTAATTCCACATTTGGTAATGATCTGAATATCTTTTCTTATTTCAGGTTTCAGTGCCAGCGCTTCTCCGAATAATTTCTCACAACTGTAGTCACCATAGATGTCCGCATGATCAAAAGTGGATATGCCTAATTCATTTGACTTTTGCGTCAGGGTCAACAATTCCTGCGGAGACATATTCCATTCTCTCAATCTCCAGTGACCATGCACAATGGGTGAAATTTCAAGGTATTGATTAAGTTTTATTTTTTGCATTTAATACAAATTGCATTTGATGAATGAATTGAAATTCAGATATTGTAAAATTACAAAAGCTCATTAGAAAACTTTAATCTTATTGAAGTCAACATCTTTTACCGTTTTATTTTGCTTCCATTATTTGTTTTCTTGCCTTAGTTGTAAGTTTAACAAGAGTCACTTCATAGGCAAGGTGAATATGGAAGTTATAACTTTTGCTCCAATATTTATATTATTTAAATATACAAACTCATCAGAGCATATTCTTT
>JAYUWT010000170.1:0-2086 GCA_043753405.1 Saprospiraceae bacterium
GATTCCTTGGATATGATGTGCCATGGATTGTTTTTTTATGGCATGCTTTTTCTTCCATAGCACTTATCCTTGCCCTCATCCGCATTGCCGGCCATTTTATTCAGAATCATATTTTGCAATGGTTGGCTATAGCTATCATTCTCACCATTGGATTTCATACATCAACAGGTTCGAATGAATTGTATTACAATCAATTTATTCCGAGCTTACCTGCAAAGGCACTGGCTGCATGGGCCATTGTTCATTGGCTGAATAATAAGTATCAGACTTGGATCCTGCTGTTGATTATTTCATCTTGCATACAACCTTTGGTTGGAATGCAGGTCTTTATACTGACAACAGGTGCATTGATGCTTCAAAGCATCCAACAGAGAAGAATTCCATTATTTCCCTGGAAAATGGTGTTGGTGTATTTAATCCTGCTCATTCCATGGTTTGTAATTCTTTCTATTTATAATGGAGGCCAGGACGATCCGAAAGCCTTTATGGATATCATGGAATTCAGATTGTCTCATCACTTCTTTGGATTGGATTTTCGTGTTTTTGATTTATGCATTTGGGTCATTTTTACATTGATCGTCTTTGCATTTTTGCGAGACAGACTGAGATGGTTTTGTATTATAATTATACTGGGGTGTGGTGTGTATGAATTAGGTGTTGAAATCTGGAGATCACCGTTTATTTTATACTCGCAATGGTGGAAGACAACAATATGGCTGGAAGCATTCGCCGTGATGGCAGTATTTTCCATGCTTGAGAAAGGAGTGAAATTATCCGGATATTTCAATCGATATAAATTGATTTATCCGATCGTATTTTTAATTCTTGTAAGCTTCTATCGATTATCGGGCATCTTTGGAGTGAAGCCTGAGTACATGTCACCGATCAACTATCAAAAAAGTGATGAAGTGAGCATCAGTGAGATGGCAAGCGAGCTGACACCCGAAAATTCAGTATTCCTTGTTCCCGCTCAATTGACAGCCTTTAGATGGTATTCCAAAAGAAGCCTGTTCATTGATTACAAAGCCATGATACACAATGAGATTTTCTTAACTGATTGGTACCAGCGGATTCAAAGGATTTATCAGTACGATCTGGCTGACAAGGTCTCAGGTATCACGATCAATCAACAATCTGATAAAATATTGAATCATCCAAATCCCGGGCAATTAAATGAATGGAAAGATCTAGGCATAACCCACCTTATTTCTAAAACCGAAAAGATCAATGGCCTTCAATTGATCGGGTCAAATGAAGATTACTTTATTTATCAGATACCGGCTAAGTAATTAAAAATATCCCGCCTCCTTCCCAGTCGAATCATAGAACCTTTCATTTTTTTAATGAAAATAGATATTCGATTTCCTATTTGACATCTACACGGACTTCATATAGATGCCTTTTAAATCGTGAATACCAAAAATGAATTGAAATTGTATGAAGGCTGATGATAATTCTATAACTCACAGCTGGGAAATACAGTTTTTGTTAAAAAATTAACTCTTCTGCAATCCAGACTCAGAACTGGTCACGTATATAGTTCTGATGGTTAAATCACATCCATCTATTTATTTATTAACGTTTCCAAACCAAACATGATGCGTACAAAATATTACCCTTGTTTGACACAACGAATGGCCGGATTGCTCACAGCTGTCCTGCTCTTCCTTGCTTTGTCAGTATCCGCTTCGAGCCACAGGGAGGCTCCACTGATCGCCAATGACCCATTGGCCGATAATACAGATCTCTATGCTTTCAGGAGCCCTGATAATCCTGAGATGATCACGATCATTGCAAATTATATACCTATGGAACTTCCTCATGGAGGTCCTAACTATTATTCCTTTGGGAAAAATATCAGGTATGAGATTCACATTGATAATAATATTGGCACTTCAGGTGATGATATTATCTATCGTTTCACTTTTGACCAGGTGAATGAAGATCCTACGACGTTTTTTAATATTCGTCTTGGTAAGCAAAATCTGAAGACCACTTATACCATGGAGAGAAGCTCCAATGGCGGACAGTCTTTCGAAACTGTTATTACAGGTGGCATCGTTCCACCAAATAATATCGGCCCGCG
>JAYUWT010000171.1:0-2085 GCA_043753405.1 Saprospiraceae bacterium
TTAATTTTGAAAAATTGTGTTTTGTACCTGGAAAAAATAAAACTGGCCAACTTTAAAAACTATACCACAGCCACTGTTGTATTTTCCAGAGGCTTTAACATCATCACAGGAAATAATGGTCAAGGCAAGACCAATATCCTGGATGCGATCTATTTGCTTTGTATGACCAAGTCATATTTCCAGTATTCCGAAAGAAACCTGATTAGATTTGAAGAGGATTTTTTCAGAGTGGATGGGGATTTCCAGACAGATACTTCTAAAGTCAATGTCGTCTGCAAGTTTAAATTCCCTTCATCCAAGTCTTTTTTAGTTGATGACAAGGAAATAAGAAAATATTCTCTGTTCATTGGTAAATTTCCGGTTGTGATGATAGCCCCCGGCGATATTCAACTAATAGAAGAAGGAAGTGAAGAACGGAGAAAATTTCTTGATATCTCTATTTGCCAAGGGAACCGGATTTATTTAGAGGCGCTCAATAAATACAATAAATTATTAAAACAACGCAATTCATTATTAAAACAAATAAACAGGGAAAACCGTCTTCAGGATGATCTTTTGGGATACTACAATGAGGAAATGGCGTCCCTATCCAGTCTGATATTCAAAGAAAGGATCTTATTTACCAATGAAATAAATGTGCTTTATTCAAATATTTACCATCAAATAGCTGAAGGAAAAGAAGAAGTCAATTGTACATATTTACCTGATTGTGTGGGTAGTAAAGAATCATTTCAGCAAGCTTACCAATCATCTTATAAAAAAGATTTGATCCTGGAGCGCACTACCAGAGGCATTCATAAAGATGATATGGAATTTTTGTTAAGAGGACAAACAGTAAAGAGGATCGGATCGCAAGGTCAGATCAAATCAACTATCTTTGCAGCGAAGTTATCTCAGTATCAATGGTTAAAGAAAATAATCGGGATAAAACCTATTTTGCTTTTGGACGACATATTTGATAAGCTGGATCACCAAAGGGTCACAAGTTTATTAAAAATGATCGATGACCTGGGTTATGGTCAAATATTTATTACTGATACCTATTCAGAAAGAATTACAAATATTCTGCCTGAATTACAAAAAAAATCTTTTTCTTTTCATATTTCAGAAGGAACTGTCACATCATATGGAAAATAAACTAAGTTCAAATGAAAAATCTCTTAAACAGATACTGAACGAATGGATCAAAACTCCAGGCATCAGAAAACACTATCTGAGGATAGTGATCAAAGAGGCATGGACCAATAATATGGGACCAATGGTTCTTAAATACACAAAAAGCATGAGTGTAAGAAAAGGTGTTTTACATATCAAAGTCACTTCTGCCCCACTCCGGCAAGAATTATTGTTAAATAAGGTTAAGATCCTGATTATGCTGAATGAAACTATTGGAGAGGAGTTATTGGTGGATATGGTGGTTGTCTGAAGCGAGAATGGGTAAGACGTAATTCATTTCCTTGTTAAACTCAGACTTTAATCCCGAATTTAAGGTTATCACGGAGTTTCACAGAGGTGTCACAGAGTTTCACTGAGCCGTTCGAATAAGCTCATAATTCCAATTTTAATTATTAGTTGAAAGCAGAGTCTCAAACCCAAAACTTCAAACACCAAACAACAAGCAAACTCCAAGCTTTTTTGGTTCACGCAAAGGCGCAGAGTGAGAACACGCAAAGGCCGCTAAGAGATTAATGGATAAAAAGTAATCTGTATTTGATAATATTCAACACTAAACAACAAACTCCAAACAACAAACTCCAAACTTTTTTTGGTTCACGCAAAGGCGCAGAGTGAGAACACGCAGAGGCTGCTAAGAGATTAATGGATAAAAAGTAATCTGTATTTGATAATATTCTAAACTAAACAACAAACTCCAAACAACAAACTCCAAACATCAAACTCCAAATATCAAACTCCAAACTATTTATGATCCTTCTAACTTCCTAACTTCTAAACTTCCTAACCTCTTAACTTTTTTAATCTTCCAGATCTTCGCTGTTTGTTTTTTCCATTTTGGCATAAACTTTATTCATCATTCACCATCCACCATTTATCATTTAAAATTTATCATTTATCATTAAAAAAGGC
>JAYUWT010000172.1:0-2083 GCA_043753405.1 Saprospiraceae bacterium
TGCCGCGTATCAGAATGACGGTCAATCTTGCACCTGCAGATATCCGCAAAGAAGGAGCAGCGTACGATCTGCCCATTGCCATCGGAATGTTGGCCGCCACGGGTTTTATCCGGAAAGATCTTCTGAATAAATATATCATCCTTGGCGAATTGTCCCTGGATGGGACCATCAGGCCAATAAAAGGAGCTTTGCCTATTGCTATCCAGGCTAGAAAAGACGGATTTAAAGGCTTTATTCTTCCTGCAGAAAATGCCCGGGAAGCAGCTATTGTCAACGATCTGGAAATTTATGCCGCAAATGAATTGAAATCAGTAGCTGATTTTTTTAATGGCAGGGGTGAGTTGAAGCGGGTAGAAGTCAATACCAGGGAAGAGTTTTTTGAAAACCAGGAGACTTATCTGGAGGATTTTGCAGATGTCAAAGGCCAGGAAAATATCAAAAGAGCCCTTGAAATTGCAGCAGCAGGAGGGCACAACGTGATCCTGATAGGACCTCCGGGAGCCGGAAAGACCATGCTTGCAAAAAGATTGCCAACGATTTTACCCTTGTTGACCCTCAAAGAGGCCCTGGAGACAACAAAGATCCATTCTGTGGCAGGCATTTTACCCAAAGGCTCTTCCTTAGTTACTCAACGTCCTTTTCGTTCACCTCATCATACGATCAGTGATGTAGCATTGGTAGGTGGAGGGTCCAATCCTCGACCCGGAGAGATCTCGCTGGCACATAACGGTGTTTTGTTTTTGGATGAATTGCCGGAATTTAAAAGAGAAGCACTCGAAGTGATGCGCCAACCCATGGAAGAAAGGCGTGTGACAATCAGCAGGGCCAGGCAGACCATAGACTATCCGGCAAGTCTGATGTTAGTCGCATCTATGAATCCATGTCCATGTGGTTATTACAATCACCCTGAGAAAGATTGCGTCTGTGCCCCGGGCATTGTCAGGAAATATCTCAATAAAATATCAGGACCCTTGCTGGACCGTATCGACCTTCATGTGGAAGTCACCCCTGTTTCCTTTGATAAACTCGCAGACTATGAGCCATCCTCCGAAAATAGTCAGGTCATACGTACCAGGGTTGAAGGGGCACGAAAGATCCAGGAAGTAAGATTTGAAACATTGAAAGACATTTATTCCAATGCGCAGATGCCGGGAAATATGGTAAGAGAGGTTTGCCAACTGTCTACTGCAGGTGTTACGCTATTAAAAAGTGCAATGAACAAACTTCAGTTATCTGCACGTGCTTATGACCGTATCCTCAAAGTAAGCCGCACTATTGCTGATCTCGAAGGAAGTCAGGAAATCAAGATCGAACATCTGGCTGAAGCTATTCATTTCAGAAGCCTCGACAGAGAGAGTTGGGCAACATAAAACTTTCGAACAATGAAAATGTAAAGTTTAGTAACAATTAGTCCTAAGTAATCTTAGGTTAGATTAAGCATTGATGGATAATGAAAAATATAAAGACTCAAGTTAACTTTACTTATATAAAACAATTGAGAAGATAGAACACAATTCTTAGCTTTTTTTTGAATTGTCATGGCTATATTTTAATGAAAAAGACTTGAACAAATCTAAAATTCTGTCGGGATAACTTCTTCTTTCAATTTTGTAATTAATAGTATTGTAGAATGGAAGTATAAATTTTTTGTTGCGAATATTAAATTTAAAAAGCTCCCAAATATCTTTTGATTTTTTCCTTAAAGAATCTTCCATTCTTTCCCAATCGCTAATATGAGTCAAACTTAAATGATTAATTTTTACCTTTTTTAATGACAATCCAGAGATTAATTCTTGAAAGCGTTTATTAAAGATAATTGGCATCAGAGCGGTTTGAAATGCTTTATCATTTATTACAATAAAAGGAAAAACCTCATAAGAATGTCCTTTTGGAAATTTTGGGTCAAGAATATGCATATAGTTATCCATATTCTTAATGGACTCAATAAGCTGATTTATACCAAAATTTTCGAAAAATGTATTTCTATCGTTTTTATAGAACTGATCAACATCACCACTGAATTTTTCTAGATCATATATACTACCCGATTTAACTTGACCAAGCAAAATTTTATTTCCATTTC
>JAYUWT010000173.1:0-5096 GCA_043753405.1 Saprospiraceae bacterium
CATTCTATAATAAGTATGAAAATTCCTGGCTTGAGTGGTGTCAATTGGCTGAATATCATCTTTTGATCTTAAAGAAAGTTCTTCTAAATAATTTTCAAAGCGTGAAAGTTTTGCTTGTGATCCAATTATTTTCTTAATGCTCTTTTCGACAGTTTCACCCTTGGTATCTACAATTCCGAACTTATTTCTATCAACTCCTAAAATATCTTTTAGATTTTCGATCTTAAAAAAATAGAAGATGATAATTGCAAATTGAATTACAATAATTACTAACAAAATTTTGTTCCGGTTTTTCATTTTAAATATTTATTAATTTGGTGAGCTCAATTCGATTTCAAATAATTATTCAACTGTTTTATTATACCTAACTATTTCCCTGATAATGTCTTCTGCACCGCAAACCTTAACCCGGGCACTAAACTATCATTATTACTATTCACCGTCCGCATATCTTTATTGTTCACAATAAAATTTACATCAACTACTATTTCCAATCCATCGTCTGCCAACTTCAATTCTTAGCCGGGCTGTAATAATCGTCTGAATCCAAAATCCACATATGGTTGCAGATCCTTCTCAAAAGGAAGTCGCTCCCGATACATATTTATATTTGTCAGTTGAAACAATCCAATTCCCTCCCGCATAAATACTTAAAATATTTTGAAATGCAATGTAATAATATTAAGAGAAGGCCTCTTGCAGACTTGCTCTGCCCGGGGTTTATGCGATGAGGCCCTCTCCTGCTTTCAAACTATAAATGAATAATCTTCTGTGTATAAGTTCCACTCTCTGTTTGCACCCGCAGGAAATACAACTGCTGACAATCCTTCCAGATGGAGACGTCCATTAAATTTTGCAAGTCACCGTTTGGATTAAGGTGGAGGATGTTCTTATCTGCTCTTCAAAAATGTTACAACTGCTGTCAGGGGACCCGGATGCAATAATCCCAATCAGGATGTGATTCCCTAAGATCCTGGATGAAATTACTGAGGATCTGCCGGCATGGTTCTGCTATGGTTTGTGACGTAAAACCACCGCAAAGCAAATCGAACTGATTTGTTTCATGATTAAATATAGCAGAAGATGCAAACCAAGCCCCATCGATCGTACCGGCCTGTGCACTGAAATTAAAGTTGTCATTGGGTAATCCCGCATTGGTGATCCATAATTCCAGCATCTGATCGTATGGCACGTCTTTACAACCAGGCACATCACTCCACCATCCCCACGACCATGTTACATCATACAGATCTTCCAGCGTCTGCTGTGAAAAACATGGACAATACAAACTAACTTCATCCACTCCATCACAATCCTGATCAATCCCATCATCCGGAATTTCATCCGCACCAGGATGAACAGATGCATCAGTATCATCACAATCATCCTTTGATCCGAAACAGGCAGCTGCATTTGTGTACCCGTCTCCATCTACGTCGGGCAGAATGTCTCCATGGCTGAGATGCCCCTGAAGCGCAGGAAGGGGCACTTCCTTTGGCTCAAATTCTCCTTCAGAATTCAGGTGACATACCACCACTTTATCGGGTGGCGTTCGAAATTCAATAGTCTCCGAAATATCCAGGGTTCTTTCGTTGGAAATGGTCTCTGTTTGACAACTGCTGAAAATCACCAACACGATAACAGCAAATAATAATGGAAAGCGTTTCATTTTGAAATATTTTAAGGTTAATAATTTAATATTTTCTTTATTGGTAAAAGAATAACACAAACCTATCACGACCCAAAAGGACTACCTATGTAACTTTTGTTACAGTACTTTATATAGTGTTAGAATGCACTTTAAATCAACTTACTAATTACCCGTTAATGTCTTCTGCACCGCAAACCTGAGTCCAGGTACCCAAACTATCATTGTTACTATTCACCGTCCGCATGTCTTTGTTATCCCTGGACTGGCTATAGTTGACAAACGATTACGTTTGGACGGTATCTTCATTAATTGATTTTTCCAGGTAGTTGAAATGATATTGGATATCAATCAATAATAAAAAGGAGAAGGCCTCTTGCAGACTTACTCTGCCCGGGGTTTATGCGATGAGGCCCTCTCCTGCTTTCAAACTATAAATGAATAATCTTCTGCGTATAAGTTCCTCTCTCTGTTTGCACCCTCAGGAAATACAACCCGGCTGACAATCCTTCCAGATCGAGACGTTTATTAAATTTTGCAGAGCTGCTCTCACCGGGAGCAATCCTCCGGACGACGACACCCAGCTCATCGAGCAGCTCTACCCCTACATGCGTAGGATATAAAAATTGAATGTGAATATTCAGTTGTTCGGATACCGGATTCGGAAAAATATCTATCTCATCAATGGACAGATCTTCCAGTGTACTTGTCACCACCTCGCGACAACATACGCGGTAACAACCTGTGGCCGGATCGAGGTAATACAGGCATACCTGCACTTCCGAATTAGTAGGCCATAACCTGGTATAAGATGGTGCAGTACTCACCAGCGTATCGTTGACATACCACTGCATCTCCGGAAAAACTTCATCTGTATAAAACCGGGTCTTAAAATCTGATGTCTGTGTGGACTTAATGACATCCGAACATTCAGATGGGCTGCATAGAAAAAGACGGAGGCAGCATAAGCGGTAGCACTGAGAGGAAGCGTCATAATAACGCACAGAAATAATGTACTCCCTGCATTGACCACCCGGAATAGGCAACAGCCGGGAAGTATTTCCTAATCCTAACTCTTCAAAAACAGGCTCATCTACCGTCCAGGCAACTTCCTGAAGCTGGTTATCTTCTATTGTAAACCGGAAACCACCTTCTCCGGGAAAGTACCGATATGATATATTTAAACATGCCGGATTGTTAAACGGATTGCCCACATCAATCAATTTGCAACACCTGATGATGCAACCAGAAAGCGGATCCAGATAAAAGCAACAAACATTGTATTGACCTCCCGAAGGAAACCGGTGAGTTACGGTGTTAGAATTTTGGACGGGATGTTGAACACCGTTAATTTCCCATTTCAGTATTTGTATACCTGGCAACTGATATGATAGTTCATACAGCAGTCCGTTGTTCTGTTCCAAAAAGCTAAACTGAATATCTGCACATTGATTGATTGTAGTTTCGCAGGGATCTTCGCAGGACACTGACAGTTCATAAAAAGAGATTGCCCCATCATATCCATCGATCACGATATAGTAAAATTCGCCGCCGCTGAACTGGTACGTAATTAATTCGTCAGTGGATGATGAATTGGTACTTGATGCCAGGCAGGAAGTACCATCGCACATATCCAGTAAAAAGAGGTCCAGATCGTTTTCGAGGTTAGAAAGTTCAATTGTAACTTCTCCGTCATCTTCGGGTGTAAAGAAGTAAATGCGTTCATTACCCGTCCAATGGTTTTGATTTTGGTTACAATAATCAAATTCACTGTTAATCGCTCCATCTAATGGAGAATTAGAGCTGTTGATGACATCACCACAATCGATCGGACCATCATTGTCGCAATCCAGATCACCTTCACACTCTATCGCTAATGTATAATTCGATTCGGCCTGAAGATACCCGTCGACAATAATATAGTATTGGACGTCATCCAGGGCTTCAAACGTAATGCTTTCAGAAAGACTGTTCTCATTTTCACTTGACTCAATGCAGGCTTCAGGATTACATTGTTCCAACAGAAATAAATCAAGGTCTTCATCCAGGTCTGAAAGTGAAATTGTCACCTGACCATTAAAGGCGGGATTGAACAAATATATTTTTTCATTGCCTGTCCAATAATTATTTCCGGATCCGCAGTAATCATTAACCTGGTCAGAGCCTCCGTTGATAGTATTCGCGCTAGAGATAACATCTCCGCAATCCACGGGTTCTCCTTCTTCGCAATCAAGATCTCCTCCGCCGGGATCGGAACATTCAATCTGTATATCACAATAACAGAGATCTCCTGAATTCGAACAATCGATCTCAGCAATTAAATAATGAAAACCCGCCGGAACATTCTCCAGCACGTACTCTCCGTTGATCAATTCGGCTTGTTGACATCCGGTGGATTCACAACCTTCAATATCAACTAAAAAAACATCACTAAAACATTCGCATGAAAAACGAACATCCTGTGCGCTAAATATTTCAAATCCATAGATCATTTCTCTTCCGGGATAATAATCATTATTGCAGTATGGGTAATAATCAATGACACCTCCGCATTGGCTAAAAAACCAACAACTGATTTCCTGGGGGTAATTTCCACCACATTCAAGATATCCACCTACATTGCCATTATAGCAATTGGACTCCGGATGGCAAAGGATATTTCCATATGCGCGTGGTTGAACCTCAATAACGATATGCCATCCGGCCAACTGAACAGTGCCATCGCTTCGAAATTCAAAATGCAGGGATTCACCTCCGCACATTAGATTTACACCTGAACTCCCTTGACCACAATAATTCTGGTAAATCGAAATATCACCACAAGCAGGAAGATAGTTTAAGGTCAGTTGGTCGCAACATTCTCCACCACACAAAGATGAATTGTCTTCAATCACATAATTCACTATATGCCATTGAATAAAATGTCCTTCCTGTGGAATAAAGGAAATGTAAGATTCCGTAATGTTTGCAGCATAATTACCATTCGCTCCTCCGTTGTCGTAGTAATTGTAAATACCCGGACCTAAAATATGGTCAGCAAATCCACTTACAGGTTGGAAAAAATTTTGACCAAAAATGGATGAGGATCCACCAAAAACGGACAATAAAAACAGGACGTAATAAGTCTTAGTGCGTAGAAATTGGCAATGGACCGATTGCTTAATTTTGCAAAAAAGAAATTGAGATTGTAAAGTTGGTTTCATGACATTGTTTCATTTAGAGATTGAAAGAATGACACAAACCTATTGAGAGCCTAAAGGGCATCCTATGTAACTTTTGTTACAGTGCTATATAAAGCGTAAAAGGAAATGCTGATCAGTATTTTTTTGCGGAAGAGGTCACTACAGTCCAATCTGTCTTCCTGAAGGACTCCACTGCCAGGGCGGCGGCGATGCTGAAAAGGAAAGCAGCAATGGTCACACCCAGCACAATGACGGAGCGTTTTGGC
>JAYUWT010000174.1:0-5090 GCA_043753405.1 Saprospiraceae bacterium
CAAGGATATAGCAAGAAATATATTGGTTAAATATTCTACAAGGTCAGGGAAGGAATAAGATCAATTTTTCTTTTGTATTTATTATTCTGATTAAAATAAAATTTAGTTTCTTCAATCTGCATATCATTTATATTTTTACATTCGAATTTGATGCGGAATATAATTCCACATATCTTAATTATCTACCTTAATATTTCTTCCAATGAAATTTTGTGTTTTATTTTTATTGACTATTAGTCATACACTGATCTTTAGCCAATCACCGGTGTGGAAATCCTGGCAGCCATTAGAGCGAACCGTTGATGTACGCATTGCGACTAAAAAAGCAGCATTTTATCAGTTGGACTTTGTAGCTCTTAAAAAACAACTGAGTACTTCGCCTTCTGAACTTGACAGAAGCATGTTGCCTTCTGAAATTCAGCTGCCTTTGCCGGATGGCTCCCTGATAACATTTGAAGTTGTATTCACGCGCACATTGTCACCGTTCTTAAGTGCCAGGTATCCGGAAATAAAAAATTATCTCATTAAGGCAAGAGGAAATTCAAGGATCTATGGAAGAATAGATGTGACTTATCAGGGATTTCATGCTATGATCCAAAATGGAACAGAATTAGTATTTATTGATCCTGCATTGGAAGGAAACACCACAAATTACTTAATTTATAATAAAAGCGATGCAGTTAATTCAGATAAGTTCAGCTGTCTCGTAGAAGATCCGGAACATAATGAAATTATTAAGGGTCAGCATCCTGCTCATCGCGTATCAGATAATCAGATCAGGACCTATCGGCTGGCAATTTCATGTACAGGGGAATATGCACAATTCCATGGCGGAACGAAAGAATTGACATTGTCTGCTATGAACACAACAGTCAACAGGATAAATTTTGTATATGAGCATGATTTTGCTGTTAGATTTGAATTAATTGATAAAAATGATACCCTCATCTATTTGGATGGCAGTATTGACCCATATGACAATGATGACCTAGGTACCCAATTGGATAAAAATCAGGAAATATGTGATGAATTGATTGGAACGGCTAATTATGACATCGGGCATATATTTAGCACAGGAGGAGGTGGATTGGCCGGTTATGCTGTAGCATGCAGCAATGACTCCAAGGCGATCGGAGGTACAGGTTCAGGGTCCCCGGTCAATGACCCCTTCGACATAGATTATGTAGCACATGAAATAGGCCATCAGATGAGTGGCTCCCACACTCAGAATAACGATTGTAACCGGGATGAATCCGCCTCTTTTGAGACAGGAAGTGCTTCTACGATCATGGGTTATGCCGGCATATGTTCTCCGGATGTCCAGAGTAACAGTGATGCTTATTTTCATGGGTATAATATCTTAGAAATGGGAGAGTACATCGTAAACGGGAGAGGAAATGATTGTCCTCAGAAAACAGACATAACAGGTTCAAAACCGGTTATCACCGGCACATCGGGTGATCATACCATACCAAAACTAACCCCATTTGAATTGGAAGCATCTGCCACCAGCGACCTACCTTTATTATATCTTTGGGAACAGTATGATAATGAAGTTGCTGAAATACAACCACCCGTGACTACAAACAGATTTGGTCCATTGTTCAGGTCATATTATGCAGATACTTCCAATATCAGGACCTTTCCTAAAATAGAATACATTGTCAATAATTCGACCAACCCTTGGGAATCGCTTGCAGGAGTTGCAAGGGAGATAAATTTTGTGGTCACAGTAAGGGAGGATGTCATCGGAGGAGCAAGGCATGCACAAGCATTCAATGCACTAACTGTGGATGCTAATAAAGGGCCATTTCTTGTACGATCACCAAATGTAAGTAATACTACCTGGTTTTCCAGTGAAAGTCAAACTGTGGCCTGGGATGTAGCGAAAACTGATCAAAGTCCGATCAATTGTAATAGAGTAAAAATATTACTTTCAGAAGACGGGGGATATACATATCCTCATACCATTATTGAAACTGAAAATGACGGTTCTCAGGAAATTCAGGTCCCTTCTGTATTTGGAGATAAAATGAGAATTAAAGTAGCATCCATTGGAAATGTCTTTTTTGATATATCCAATAATAATTTTACTATTAAAGATGGTCTTCCGCCTTTTTCGATCAATCTTACATTACCGAGTATTACAATGTGTGCCAATGATAGTGTTTCATTTTATGTTAGATCTGAATCAAATGATGGGATAGCAGATACGATCTTGCTCTCCGCCATAAATTCAATTCCTGGACTTTCAATAATTCTATCTAAAGATACCTTATTTTCTGAAGATTCTGTGTTGGTAACAGTTTATACCGATGATGCATCGGCCGGTATTGAATTATTCCAATTAAACTTCATTACTGCCGGTCATACCATCGTTAAATTTGTAGAGATCAATACGATCAATGTACCAAATGCTCCAACCTTATTTTATCCATCCAATTACTCCGAAAATGTCAGCACCAAAGTAAAATTTATATGGAATGCAATAACAGGACAATCAGTTAATTATGTCATTGAGGTAGCGACGGACAAAGCGTTTAATAACATTATCGCAACAGTAGACGAAATAGTAGAAACCACTTCCGGATTAATTACTGATCTTGCTTCCAACACCCTGTATTATTGGCGGGTAAAAGCTTTGGGATTGTGTGGATCCTCCACTTATTCCCCTACCTATTTATTCAGGACAGAACAATGCAACCAGCTATTTTCTTCTCCGTTTCAGACCACGCCGATTGATCAATTAATCGTAACTGATTCAATTGTTGTAAATGACCTGACGTTCGAAAAAGTTTCCGATATCAATGTGATCGCCATCAGAGGCATGCATAGTGAAGTCAGTGAATTGACCTTAAGTCTCAAAAACAATGAAAATATTTCTGCAAAACTATTGGATGAACCTTGTTCCGGTGAAAAAATCCTGAATATCGCTTTTGACGATGATTCTGACATCCTTGCTATTCCTTGTGATGATCCAGAAATATTAGGATTAGCCAATGAAGCCATTCGCCCAGTGGAACCACTATCTCTTTTCAATCAAAGTAATGCGAACAATACTTATACCCTTGTCATCAATAACTCAGATATTGCAAATAATGGAATTATAGAACAGTGGGGTTTGAACATTTGCGGGGCTACTGCAGTATGTGCGCCTCTCAGAATACCTGATGCAATAAAAACCTATAAGGCAGACCGGGCATGCAAGGACAATGAAGGTTGGACTCACTATAGTATTTCTCCCGAGAATAATCCATTAGGTGAATATGACCTTATGATCATGTCCCTCAAATTAAACGGTGATGATGTGATACTTCCCGGAGAAGTAAGTATCAGGATCCCTACGACTCCTCTAATTTCGAAGATCACAACTGCACAATACATTAATGATCCGGCTGTGTGGGCTGTTTTGAACCGTCATTGGCTGCTAAAACCGGCAATTCAACCATCCGGATCAACAGGGATTCGCTTTTATTTTACAGATCAGGAAGCAAATGCTCTATTTACAAATGCGGGAATCAATCATAATTATGACAGCCTGAAAGTATTTTCGATCTATAGTAATGGTATCCTCAATCCAAATCCCGTGTCAAAGCACGTAGGAATCTTACCTACCGATGTTAAACTGCACAATGTAACATATGGTGATTACAATATCAGAAAGTATGCTGAATTTTATACAACATATCTTGCTGATGGCTGCATCGGTGCAGGAGGTCAGTTTAAAGCGATCAGCGGAAATGCTGTCCCTAAGTCAAAAATTGCTTTAGAGGTATTTCCAAATCCTGCTAATAATGTGATCAATATCAAATATGACGATGGCAACCAGTTAGAATACAGCCTTGAAACCTTACTCGGCAATCAGGTATTAAAGGGAAAAATGAATAACACTAATGTAGCTTCGATCAATACAGAACATCTCAACTCAGGAACTTATATTTTGAGGTATAAAACTAAGGCAGGAAGCGGTAATACAAAGATTCAGGTGATTAAATAAGCTGTAGGCAGCAGTAAGCGTTATTTTTTAGGCTGTAAATAAGACGCGGTAGTCTACCCTCCTATTGACTATCACTTATTGCCTATCACTTATTACTTATTCCTAGTATGACTCCTTCCCTCTTCGATTCTGCCTGTGCATAAAAGCTCTTCCTAGTATGATCACATGATTATACAGGGCACTTGACAACCCAAAATGATCTTTCAAAATTGAAAATCTGTCCTTCAGTGATTGTTTCCATTTTTTCTTTGAGACTCCACCCGCCAGGTATTCAGCTATTTTAAATTCAACTTTTAATACTGAAGTTGCCCTATCCAGTATTCGTATGACCCAATCAATGTCCGCACTCAGGTTTTTAGGAATAAACTCTTGCACAATTGATAACTGTGGAATAAAGCCCTGATGACAAACAATCATGCCACGGATCATATCATTTTTATTTAGGTGAGTTGGGAGTTTATGTACAGTGATCTCCGATCTTGTTCCAAGATGATTTCTATTTTCATCCACGATCATCACTTCGCCATACAGGACATCACAATTGCCGGATGACGCTTTTAGTTTTTCGACTACCGTGTCATCAAAGGCATGATCACCGGCATTTAAAAACCATATGAATTTTCCTTTTGCAAGCCGGATTCCTTTATTCATTGCATCATAAATACCTTTGTCGGTTTCTGTGATCCATTTGGAAATATGTGGTGAATATTCCTCAATAATATTGAGGGTATCATCTTTGGAAGCTCCATCTATTACAATGTATTCAATATCCTGGCATGTCTGGGATATGACACTTTTGATAGTTCCTTCCAGCACACTTGCAGCATTAAAACAAACTGTTACAATTGAAATAAATGGTTGATCCAACTAATTATTTTTTAACAAAAATAAAGCCAAATTGACAATTACCAAGGATAGATTTATCTTTGGCTCATAATTCAGAAAAAAATGAAGCAAATTTTTAACAAAACATGGCCACATATTGTGGTAATGTTCAGTCTGGCACTTTTTTGTATTTTTTATTTCTTACCTGAAAATACTCAAAACAAAGCCTTGCCTCAGAGTGATGTTCAACACTCATTAAGTATGCAGA
>JAYUWT010000175.1:0-2077 GCA_043753405.1 Saprospiraceae bacterium
ATTTCCTTTTGTAGTATACGCGGCCACTGCTTTAAACAGCCACACCACTAAAAACATATTTACTATACCGGCTTTTTCTTGTCTTATAACTTTTATCCATGAAAAACCCAATTTGGGTTTTGACCATTTTGACAGATCAGGGATGAATGCCGGAGTTTTGTCTGCCCACGATGTATACGCTGGCCCAAACTTATCTCTCAGGTATTCTTCTTCTGCAAACATGATGCGCTCGTAATAGACCCAGAATAAAAAAATAAAAGCGATGATAAACCATAGGTTATACGTGAACATGGCCAAGCCAAGCCACATAAAAAAATTGCCTAAATACAATGGATGTCTGCAAGCACTATACAATCCGGTTTGGTTTATATCATCTGCTATCTGCCCTTCATTAGTATTCCTGCCGGAAGTATTGTCATGTGCATGACCTATGCAGTATATTCTGATGATCAGTCCCAGCAAGCATACTCCAAATGCAAAGAATTCCCAATTCTGATTTCCATTTAATGAATATGCTTGTACTTGTCTCACATATAGATATATACCCAATATCAATATTAAAATAGGTAAAAAACTGCGGTATTTAAACAGGAAATTGCCCTGTCTGATCATCTCTTCACGAAGCGGCATGGCTCAAAGGTAAAACAGGTTCTTCGCATTTATGCATACTTATTGTAGATTTAAAACATATAAGGACACATAGTTTCTAAGTCCATACAAATAATGTAAATTCAAAAAAATGGCTAATAATTATAATGACACATAGAAGATTTACTAAAGTAAATCACAAAATTGCGAAGCAATTCTCCTATGAGTCCTTATAAATATTCTCTTTGGTTCATTTTTAGTTTGGGACACTGATTGTGTTTATAATTGAATCCATGTCCGTCTGGGCTTGCGAGGTTAGAATTTCTATGTGGCCTATATGTTTAGAAACAAGCATTATTAAATTGCTGGGACTAAAGAAAAGTACGCTTTAATGCGATGAGCCGTAAAACATAGTGGGATTTTACCTGTAATATAAATTATCACCAGTTTGGAAGCCCGGAGATCAATACATTGAAAGACAGTACAGACTTGATTAGAATGAAATTGTATATTTATTTCGAATAATAAGCTGATATTTATAATATTGTAAATTAAAATTAAAAATAATAAAATAACCCTAAATCAACTTTTAATGAAGGTTACACTAACACAGCAAGAAGTTCAGTCTTACCGGGAAAATGGATTTCTGCTGGTAGAAAATTTTTTAAACGAAACCGAACTTTCTTATTGGCGACACGCTGTGACCGAAGCTATACGGGAGCGTGGCGGTAAAAAAATGCCGGGCAGCGAGGTTAAGATTGGTGAAGACGATGGTATAAATAAAGATAGCTTTTACTATAGCAAAGTGTTTGACCAGATGCTGAACCTGTGGCAAACAAACGAAGCCGTAAAAAAGATAATGCTGGATGAAAATATTGGCAAGATGGTGGCGGAACTGGCTGGTTGGGATGTTACAAGAATTTGGCATGACCAGGCATTGATAAAGCGGCCTTGGGCCAACCCAACTTCATGGCATTTAGATACCCCTTTCTGGTCTTTTAGTGACAGACGGGCAATGTCTATTTGGGTGGCATTAGATGATGCCACATATGCAAATGGTTGTTTGTATTTTATACCGGGTTCTTTTCAAAGTACCTCTTTTGAAAACCCAGGCATAGGAATAAATATGGATGCGATTTTTGACTTTTATCCTCAATTTATTAAATCACCATCTGTTGCAGTGCCAATGAAAGCAGGAAGTTGTTCATTTCATAATGGGTTAACAATTCATGCTGCAGGTGCCAATATGACAAATGGTTTCCGAATGGCCATGACCTGTGCCTATATGCCGGATGGGGCTAAATTTAATGGGATTAAAAATATTTTGAGTGATGCGCAGGTTAGCAAATTAAAAATCGGTGACTTGCTAAATGATGATCTGCAGAATCCGTTGATTTATTCCAATACTAAAAAGGTGTCTTGATATAGTTTCTGTCTGATCATCTCTTCACAAGGTTGAATTGTTTAAACTTTTAATTTCTTTCTTAGT
>JAYUWT010000176.1:0-2077 GCA_043753405.1 Saprospiraceae bacterium
GAGTGATTCTGCATCAAATGAAAAAATGGGCAGTGTATAAACGCAGGATCCTGCATTTGTCTCAATTGTAATTTCTACTTCATAATTACCCCCTTCGAGCACAAGCAAAGGATTAATTTCATCGATGGCTATTCCACTCTCATACCACTGAAAGGATAAATCTGCATTTGTTGGAACCAACTCCTGAATCAGCACCATTAACTCAAACTCTCCATTATCACAGGTCAATTCAATAAATGCATCAATGCCGGCCAGAGTCAAATTTAATATTGCAGTAGAATCACATCCGTTCTGTCCCATATTGGCATAAAAGAGATCATACATTCCGGTTTGATCATAGAATTCGCCTTCATAGACGTAGGGATCAAAATCATCATTCTGGCAGAATAGAACATCGAGTTCCCCCACTTCAATTTCCGGATATATATCTACTTGCCAGATACTGTCATATGGGCATCCAAATTCATTGTCAAAAGTTTGCTTGTATTCCCCAGGTCCATCAATAGGTACACCTTGCCATACGAAGGGAAATAATTCCGGACAAAATATTTCAGGGTCTTTGTACTCATCATCCACCTCTACGATTTCAACTTCGAAACAAACTTCATTATCTGTCGTATCACAGCCACTAAAAGCCCGGACACAAATTTCCCAAACACCGGGAGGTGCGTCATCCGGTATATCAATTGTGTGTTCCGGAAGGGTGGATGTGATAGTGTCTCCTGACCAACCCAGAACCCAATAATATCCATGGGCGAAACCAATTTCAGGACCTGTAACCATTAAGAAATCATCAAATCCCTGGCAAACGATCCCCGGATCTGCTCCTGTCATAGAAGGATCCAATTCTTCAGTGATTTCAGGAGCATATACCCCATCGACAAACTCGATTGTATACTGACAAATAGCACCATTAGAGCCGTCTATAAGAAGATAGTAAACGGAGTCAATCTCAAGTCCTGAATAAGTAAGGATCATAGTACCGCCAATGGGCTGGTTCGGATCACAATCCAGAACATCGCCTATATCCCAAGGGCACCCGTCTATAATCGCACTTTGCAAACCTTGGCCGTTATCACAATCATCTACATGGATATGGATCTCAACATCTGTGGAGGTGGCGATAAACTGGAAGAATTGTGGATTGTGGATTACGGTATTCGGGCCGCAAAACATGTCATAGGGCGGTCCTCCAAAATTGGATTGGGTCTCATAACATGCATCATTTAAGCAGGTTAGAGGTGCGGTCTCACACTCTCCGGTAGGCAATTGGTCAGGTGGATTGCATTGCGCACCCACTTTTACCAATGAAAGCAGAATGAAAAGAACAAAAAAGGCCCCTTTTAAGAGAAAAGTTCCGGGTGAATGCATGTTCACTTGATTTATAATCCATTATACTCGTGAAAGGCGAATTTAATAAAATTATCAGGTATTAATTTGATGTAAACCCGTAACGGACACATTAATTAACATCCCTAAAATTTTGAATACCACCTATTTGATGAGCGTGATAGTTCCGTGATGAACTTCCGTATTTCCATTAATCAAAACTACTTCAAGCATGTAAGGAAATACGGCTGGATTGAGAACCTCTCCATCCGGAGTCTTGCCATCCCAAAAAATGGAAAGATCGTCCGGGTCAAAATCCGTGGCTCCAAATACAGCATCACCCCATCGATCATATATGATCCATTTTCTCACCTTTTTGATGCCTGGGACTGCATTTATCCTGATTTCATCATTGATATTGTCTCCATTTGGAGTGAAAACATTGGCTATATAGAATTTCCCCTTTTCGATCACGTAGATCGTAACCTCATCCTCAAGGATGCAACCTGTGGTAGAAATGACCCGATAGATGTAAGTAGATGTCATAAAAGGTGCGACTTCTAACAGCGGACAATCCTGGCAGAAGATAAAACCCAAGGAATCCCATTCCTGAATACTTATCTGGTCAATACTGATGTCAGAGGTACCTGATAGTTCAAAAGATTCCCCTAAGTAAATTTCCTGGTCAGGCCCGGCATCGATAATAAAAGGAGTGGTCGGAACTATGGTGACCAGTGTGTCATATTTG
>JAYUWT010000177.1:0-5086 GCA_043753405.1 Saprospiraceae bacterium
AAGATCACTTTGACCATCGACGGCGTAGGCGGAGCGAGAACTATGAATATTACTGCGAAGTAATCAATACGGTTAAAATATTGAGTAAATATGTTCCTACAGGGATGTCATCGGAAGATGATATCCCTGTTTTTATTTTTATAATTTCCTGCTATAAAAATCCTGCTTCGATGGATGAGTTTTGTGCTGAGAGAAAGTAAGAACTGGTTAAGAAAACGCAGAGGAAGATTTGTTTCATTGAGTGATGTTTATCGGAGGTGAAAATTTTGGTTAAATATATTGATTTTTAGGTACCGTCTTTTGTATAAAACTCATTTATAATTATATTTGATTTTAATTACCCAAACCCCCCAATTATGACGCGCTTATTTAACAACAAATACAGGATTGACACCACCCGTTTGCAAACATGGGATTATGCTTCTGCAGCAATGTATTTCATCACGATCATTACTAAAAACAGAAAAAGATTTTTCGGAGAAATAATCAAGGAAAAAGACGAAGCCTTTTTAAAGCCTACGGAGATTGGTACCATAGCCTTCAACGAATGGTACAAATCCATTGAGATGAGACCCGACATGAATCTTGAATCAGGGGAATTCATTGTGATGCCTGATCATGTCCACGGGATAATGATCATAGGAAAAAATCGGTTTAACACGCCCGGCACCATCGATATCGATGGGCCTAAAGCCGCAATGCATTGCGGCTCGTCCCGAAACAGCTTCGGTCCACAGTCTAAAAACTTAGCCTCAATCATTAAAGGCTACAAATCTGCGGTAACTACTTACGCCCGCAAAAATAATATTGAATTCAACTGGCAACCACTATATGATGACAAGATCATACACTCATACGACGACTATTGCAGGGTAGAATATTATATACGGCACAATCCGGAGAATTGGAAGGGGTGATTATGCCACCCGTAGGGTGGTGGCCAATTTGAGAAAGGCGCATTGCAATGCACCTCACCAATAGTATAATATACTATTGTTCCACGTTAAAAATAAACCCTACCCCAAACACATTCTCAATATTCAGTTTCGGGTCTTCTTTGAGATACTTTCTTATCTTGGTGATGAAGACATCCAAGCTGCGGCCGAAGAAATAATCGTTTTTTCCCCAGAGCACCTTTAACATTTCTTCTCTTTTGATCACATGGTTGCGATGCTCTGACAGGTATTTGAGGATCTCACTTTCACGGACTGTGATACGTTTGACAATGCCATTGAGTGTCAGTGCCTGATTGCAAAAGTCAAAAGTAAACCTGCCAATGGAGACCTTTTCCTGCTTTTGATCAGTTTTGTTTTCCGGAATGCGACGAATGACTGCCTTCATCTTCCACAGCAATTCTTCTTCATCGAAGGGTTTGGTGATATAATCATCCGCGCCAAGTCCATAACCCTGCAACTTGTCCTCTTTCAAATTCTTGGCAGAAATAAAGATGATGGGGATATTTGAGTCCAAAAGCCTGATGCCGCTTGCCAGTGCAAATCCATCCATCTTCGGCATCATGACATCCAAAAGACAGAGATCATAGGTATTGTTTTTGAATGTTTTCAGAGCCAAATCTCCATCTTTGCAGAGCCTGACATCAAATCCTTCCGCATCCAGATAGTCGACCAGAAGCAATCCCAGATTTAGATCGTCCTCCGCAAGTAAAATTTTGAATCTTTCTTTAGACATAGGGCAATGCAATTGTAAATATAGTACCTTTTCCTGGTTCACTCTGCAGTTCTATACTTCCTTCATGCAATTCTATGATATGTTTTAAATATGCAAGTCCAAGTCCAAATCCTTTTACATCATGTACATCACCCGTTGGAACCCGGAAGAATTTATCGAAGACTTTCTTTTGATATTCTTTTTCGATGCCAATACCTTTATCAGAATATACGATAATTAATTTTTGTTCGGAATTATAGGTTTGTAAAGAAAGTTCAGGCCGACCTTGGGCATATTTTACCCCATTGTCTATGAGGTTGCATAGGGCATTGATGAGATGAGTTTTATCACCATATACGAGATACTTATCCGCCTTCAAGTTCAAATTTATCTCTCCTTTTTCATTTTCGATCTGGACACTGATGCATTTTAGAGATTCCTCAATTAGCTGATGGAAATCGATCTCCGTCTTATGTAAAGGTATTTCACCCCTTTCCAGAGCAGTCATGCTTAATACCTGTTCAACCTGTATACGAAGTTTTTCATTTTCTTCCAATATGATGCCGGAATAATGTTTGATTTTTTCCTTTTGTTGAATATTATTTTCCTTTGTCATCATCTTGCCTGCGAGCGCAATGTTGGTCAGGGGAGTTTTAAATTCATGGGTCATATTGTTGAGAAAGTCTGTCGTATGTTCCGATATTCTTTTCTCTTTCAACAACGATAGAATAGTGCGCCAGGACAGAAAAAGCACCAGCAGGATCAATAAGACAGATGAAATAAACGGAAGGCCCATCTCTGCCCTGATGTATTGCGCCTTCTCAGGAAAAACCAGTTTTAACTCCATGCTGTTTTGATCCGGAGTGTCATCGAGGCAGGTCTGATAACTGCCCTCTTTTTCGGATTGACTTGCAACTTTTTTAGTCGGATTCTTAATGTTTCTTTCTATTCCGATCGAAGTAAAATCCGGACCGGCAGGTATTAAGGGTTTTAATTCAAAAGAATAATCGATTTTAAAATTGTACATTTTTAGGTAAAAAGAAAAAAGCGAGTCGATCTTGTTAACCTCTTCTTTTCCGATCAGAATCTCGGGACTCAGCCTCGAGGTTGTGTCAGAATTGATCGCTTCGGCAGTCCGTCGAAGTACCATATTAGCTTTTTCATTAAATATTTCTTCTTTGATGCGAGCAGTGCGCACGATCCAAGCCAACTGGATGACGAGCACGATGGCCAGGGCAATGGACGAAATAATAATGAAAAAATATGTTTTATTGAATTTCATTTCTGGCTCAAAACTAATTGAATTTAAGCGTAGGTCAATATTCTTAACAAGTGACTAACAAGATAATAACTCATGACTAACAAGGTCGCTTTGATATCCGATATACCTTTGGAATATAAAATATAAAACGCTATGAAAAATTTATGCTTTCTATTAATTGTAAGTGTTGTAATTATTTCCTGTTCGGAAAATTCAACAAGTGAAATAGCCCGGGCGATTCCGGTAAATAATAAAGAATTGTCCCATACATGCAACAATGACAAATTCAGTTTTGCCGGATTGCCGGAACAAAAACAATTTACGGGCGCAATGGCCCATAATGTTTCGTACACAGAGAATAAGTCTTGTGGTACAAATACTGAAAAAGAGAGATCCGGGTCTTGCTCAACAGCAAAGACCTGCAGTGGGAAAGATAAATTTTGGTCTTTGGAAGCCGGTTGTTCAACCAGGGAAGACAAAAACCAATGCAATACCTCCTCTTCTATTACGAGCAATGTCAACGCTTCTTTGTAATAAGTATATTTAACAATTAAAAATCGACAAAATGAATAATTATATAATTCAGCTTCATTTTTACCCATTCCTCATCATGTTATTATTTCTTAACTCATGTAAGGCTCAGGATAAAGCTATTGCCAATGTGGGGACAATACCTTTCCATATAGATCCAACGGCACAGCAGAGGATTGATGAACTTTGGCTGAGAAATTTTGTGGATTCGAAGTTCACCCGTGATTCAGTTTATTCTAACCCGATGAGTAAGATCGTGATGAGTAGTATCCTTGACAAAGATGGGAATTTATGGTTTGGCACTATGGATCGCGGAATTTTCTTCTACGACGCCAAGCCCGGCAAAGATGGAAAAACTGAAGTTCTCAATTTTACAACCATGGATGGCTTAGGGAGTAATATGGTTTCTTGCCTCTACCAAGACAAGGAATGCATTATCTGGCTTGGTTCTGAAGGCGGTATCACGAGGTACGATGGCAAAACTTTTAAACTTATTCCAATTCCCACAACGAAAGGAAAAAAAGTCAGCGTTTTAAGTATAATGCAGGATCATGGCGGCAATTTCTGGATCGGAACGATTGGCGATGGTGTCTACAGATATGACGGCAAGCACTTTAACCAGTTTTTGGAAAAAGAAGGTGATCCAAAGTCATATGGACGACATAACAATGTCATTCAGACCATATTGCAGGACAGCAAAGGAAATATCTGGTTTGGCTCTATGACCAGGGGTGGTGTGTATGTACTTGACAATACACGCCTGGATCATCCGTGTATAAACAATAGTTGCAAACACAACCTGCACAATCAGAAAGAGATGAATGTCCATGAAAAGGAACTGAGTATATCATTTACCAATTTCATGCCTCAAACAGAAAGTAATGATGTCGCATCATTAGCTATTCCTGCGGTATTATCAGCCACCGAAAGTATTTCTGACGATATGATCACTGCTATCAAAGAAGACAAAGCAGGCAATATCTGGATTGGAACAAGGGATAATGGGTTAGTCTTGTATGATGGTAAGAAATTCAAAAAATATTCCACAAAAGAAGGTTTATGCAATGATCAGATCTCATGTATATATGAAGATAGGTATGGAAATATCTGGTTTGGGAGCGATGTTAAAAATGGTGTATACAAAGGAGGAGTTTGTTACGTAGATGCTAAAAGTCTTCAGTCCGGAAAACCAATATTTAAAAGTCTTCCTACGAAAGAAGGACTTCCATATAGTGCCATCCGTACTATTGTACAAGACAAAAATGGCCATATGTGGTTTGGTTCAAGGGGCGGTGGACTTTGGAAATATGATGGAAAAGAATTTACAGACTTCTCCTTTTTTCTCCAACGGGAAGGTTGTTGACACCATATAAACTTAGAAATACCTCTATTTTAGATTTAGAGTTTATACACATCTTTTAATTAGTTGATTTTAAAGTGTTTAATTGCTGCTTGCAGCAATAAGAGGACAAATAAAAATATTGTACATACCCTGAGAAATACAATCAAAGGATTTCCCCCTCCAAAGGGCAGGGTCATTCAGTTCTAAATAGCAAATATAATAATTTGTTACATATAATATAAATTTTACATATATTTGTAGCAAAAGGTTAAAATGAAAAGACT
>JAYUWT010000178.1:0-5079 GCA_043753405.1 Saprospiraceae bacterium
TGATGATGGGTAAGATGAGTAACAAACCAAAACCTCCTATCAGAAAAAATGGAAAATACCAGTTGAAATGTGTTGCCAGATATAAGCCAAAAGGAACACCAATAACAGAAGCAGCAGAAAACGCCGACATGAGCATTCCTATTGCCTTGCCTCTGCGCTCATAAGGCACGATATCAGTGATAATAGCCATGACCTGTGCTCCCATGATGCCTCCGAAAACTCCCGTCAATCCTCTGGCGATAAGCAGCAGATGATAATCATTTGCAAATCCACAGGCAATAGTACCCACGATAAATCCTATGTAGACAAAGATCAAGCTTACTTTACGGGGATATCTATCTACCACGAAAGAGGCGAAAAAACCGGAAACGGCAGCACATATCGTGTATGAACTTACTAATAAACTAAATTGATCCGGGCGCAGATGAAAAGTTGACATGAAGATCTCCCCCAGTGGCATCATGATCATAAAATCCATGATGTGTGTAAAATTTAATGCCGCAAGCAGATAAATGATCCATTTCTCACTTTTCATAACTCTCAAAATGATTTTAAGCTCAAAAAGTTTAGAATGTGCAGTTCATTTATATTGATTTTTTCTTCATATTTACATTCAATAAAAATATACGTCCTATATGAAAATATATTCTTGGAATGTGAACGGGATCAGGGCTGCAGTCGGTAAAGCTTTTCTGGAAGAATTGCGCTCCAGTGATGCTGATATTTATTGTCTGCAGGAGACCAAAGCACAACAGGATCAGGTGTTGAAAGCTCTGGAAAATGTCACAGAATATCATATTTATGCAAATTCAGCTGAAAAAAAGGGTTATAGTGGTGTGGCTATCCTGACGAGGCAAAAACCACTTTCAATCAGTAACGGAATAGGAATTCTGGCCCATGATGCGGAGGGAAGGGTACTTACTCTGGAGTTTGAACACTTTTATATGTGCAATGTCTATGTGCCCAATAGCGGAAATGAACTTGTGAGACTGGGATACCGCTCAGAATGGGATGTGGCCTTTGCAGCATACCTCGCGAGATTAAAAGAATTAAAACCGGTAGTTGTCACGGGAGATTTCAATGTGGCGCATCAGGCAATAGATCTTGCACGGCCTAAAGAAAATTACAATAAGACCAGCGGATATACCCAGGTCGAGATAGATGGAATGGATCTTTTGCTGAGGGCCGGCTATGTGGATGCATTCCGAAAGGTTTATCCTGATAGGGTACAGTACACATTCTGGAGCGCACGTTTTGGTGCAAGGGCAAATAACAGGGGATGGCGCATCGATTATTTTTTAATTGACAGATCTCTTGAAGATAACATCTTAGATACCGAGATCCATGACCAGATCCAGGGATCTGATCATTGCCCGCTTTCTTTGGAAATAGAGATATAGATCTTTGATTTGACCATTATTAAAATGAAGTTACAATGACCTTAGGAGATTTTTTTGAATGGTTGGGGTCTTCACCTCAGTACATCATCGGTTACTTTATATTAATGCCCCTGCTCGCCCTGCTCATGTGGTTCGTAGCAAAGGGCCAGGGACATGTTTCTCCATGGAGATATGCCTATACCACTATATTGTATGCAGTAAGTATACCCGGCATAGCATCAGTGGCATTCAATATTTACCTTTTTGCTTTTCAGAGACAAAATATCTACGATGCCAATTTATTTATCCAGGTCATCCCCATCCTGTCCATGATCATTACGATCTGGCTTATGAAACAGAATGTTGATTTTAAATATTTGCCGGGTTTTGATAAGCTAAGTCAGCTTATTACTATTATTTTTAGTGCATTGTTGCTGATGTGGGTGGCGGATAAGGTCCGTATTTACTCCTTTACCTATGTACCGCTTTGGCAATTATTGCTTATATTGGGCGGACTTATCATGTTGATAAGATACGCATGGCAGAGACTTTTATGATAATTTAATATATTATGAAAAACTATTATATCATTTTTGCTTTAATCTTTGCTTTGGTTTCTTGCACTAAAGACCCGGCTGATACAGTTATCCCAATTACTGACCCGGTTGATACTGTTGACCCAAATACTGACCCGGTTGATACTATTGACCCAAATACTGACCCGGTTGATACTGTTGACCCAAATACTAACCCGGCAGATACTTTTGAAACCTTTACATTTCATGGTATATGGAGGTATGAGGATTATAAAATAGAAAATGGAATAATCCAAATTGATACATCATATCCAGGTGAATTGGACGTTAATATTTCAAATGATAGTATTAAAATAAAGGCAGGAACCGCGTTTGAAGAATATTTGGCGAAGACTTCACTGATCAATGATTCCTTAGTTTATATGAGAAAAAAATGTACTACTTGTAAGAGTAATTCCTTGATAAAACTAACACCGGATGAAAAAAGTGTTACGTATGTCTATATGGGTTATTCTCCTTTAGGAGGTCCTCCAAAATATACTTTTGTGGGTGAAAGAAATTAAAACTTAAAATCCAGGAAGATTCGTCGAATTGGAAGAGTACGAGTGGATTAAGCTAGAAAAAAAGGTATTTTGAACTATAAAATTAAAGAAAACGGCAGGTTCAACACCTGCCGTTTCATTTATTTCAATATGTAACAGGAGATTATGCCCCCAATTGCGAATCAAGATAAGTTACAGCGTCTCCTACTGTTTGAATTTGCTCTGCTTGTTCATCAGGAATAGAGATATTAAATTCTTTTTCTAATTCCATGATAAGTTCTACTGTATCTAAAGAGTCAGCGCCCAGATCGTTAGTAAAGCTAGCTTCAAGAGTTACTTCAGATTCGTCAACTCCTAGTCTCTCAACTATTATTTTTCTGACTTTTTCTTCAATACTTTGTGACATTTTACGATTGTTTAAATTTGATTTATAAAATTAAGGTGCAAATTAAATCATTCTTACACCTATAAACAAAGTTTTGGAACAATTTTTTTCAAATCATTAAACAAAGCTACTGAAATCGAAGTTCCCCATCTATTAATTAATACAGGATTTTATAAATTAACAGTGGTTTTACAATTTTTAAATTTTTTTAAAGGAACCGTACAGGCAAATTTTAGCTTAAGATTTTAGTAAATTGACAGAAGCGAAATTTATTTATGCAGGGAAGCACAGAGACAAATACTTCACATATCAGCAATACGGTCAAATTACTCAGGATCCCTTTCTCTTATTTTCTGATGCCGGTATTTTTATTTGCAGCGAGTGAGGCACAGAATCCGGACTTTGTTAATCTGATTATAGCTTTTGTGGTATTACACTTGTTCCTTTATCCCGCAAGCAATGCCTACAATAGTTTTATAGACCGCGATGAGGGTAGTATTGGAGGTTTGGAAGCCCCTCCTGCTCCGACGAGATTATTATTTTATGCTAGTGTACTTTTTGATGCAATAGGACTTAGTCTTGCCCTGATTATCAGTTTTAGTTTTTTTATTGGCACAGCAATATGTATACTTGCCTCAAGGGCATACAGTTCCAGATGGACAAGATTAAAAAAATATCCCTTTATTGGATTCCTGACAGTCATAATTTTCCAGGGAGGATTTATCTATTATGTAATTTATAATGGGATCAGTACTGTTCCGTTAGAGTTTGTCTGGCCGGCTTATTTGCCTGTGATCATTGCTTCATTACTGATAGGAGGCGTATATCCTATGACACAGGTCTATCAGCATGAAGCAGACAAAAAAGATGGTGTTTTATCTATCAGTAGATATCTGGGTATTAAGGGTACATTTATTTTTTGTGGATTAATATTTTTATGCGCCAATATACTCTTTCTTATTTATTATTGGCTGACACAAACGATGAGCTTGTATTTTTTGTTTTTAATTTTAACCGGCCCGGTAATTGTATTTTTTTTGAGATGGTATAAAAAGGTTCATGCCGATGAAGCAAATGCAAATTTTAAAAATACAATGAGACTAAATTTAATCGCTTCTACCTGTTTGAACGTATATTTTATAATTAAGATCATAATTAAATTTTATTGATGAGCAGGATAATTAATATTGCTACTGCGGTTCCGGAATTCCAGCATCACCAGTCAGATATAGCAGAGTTTATGGGAAATGTTTGTCATAATGATGATAATGATGTGGATTTTTCGAGAAAACTAAAATTGCTGTACGAACGCAGTGGCATTTCCACAAGATATTCTGTATTGCCTGATTTTTCTTGCGAAAATGAAGAACGCTTGTTTTTTCCAAAGTCAAAATCATCAGCAATTTGGCCTGATGTTCAACAACGAATGGAATACTACAATGAAACGGCAATTGGCCTGGCTGTCAAATGCATCTCTGAAACATGCAGTTCCAGTTTAGATATTAAAGATGTTACCCACATCATTACCGTTTCATGCACCGGAATATCGGCTCCGGGTCTTGATATTGATATTATCGAACATTTAGGTTTGAATACAAGTGTAGATCGAACTTCCGTCAATTTTATGGGTTGTTATGCCGCAATTCATGCTCTGAAACAAGCAGATTATATCTGTAATAGTAATGAAGATGCTGTGGTCCTGGTAGTATGCGTTGAATTATGTACCCTCCATTTCTTAAATGAAGCTGATACTAACAATCAGACTGCAAATATGCTTTTCGCAGATGGCGCAGCCAGTTGTTTGGTAATCGGTGGAAATAAAGTTCATAATAGTCAGGATGAAAAAGGTTACGATGTGGATGGATTTTATTCAGAATTGTTATTCGATGGCAGAAAGGATATGTCATGGAATATCACAGCTAAGGGTTTTCAAATGGTTCTTTCATCCCATATACCTCAATTGATAAAACAGGATATATTCAATTTACTGCAAAATGCTATGCGTAAATTTAATGTCGGTAAAAGCGATATTCATCATTGGGCAGTGCATCCGGGTGGAAAAAAGATCCTGGAAGTGGTAGGTTCTGAATTGGGTTTGCAACCGGGAGATCTTCAAAGCAGTTTTGATACTTTAAGGTCATTCGGAAATATGTCGTCTGCTACTATTTTATTTGTCCTCAAGGACATTGCTGAGAAAAACGGCCATACCAACGGTAAAACCTTCGGAGTAGCTTTTG
>JAYUWT010000179.1:0-2073 GCA_043753405.1 Saprospiraceae bacterium
TTGCAGCTGTAATCTGGACAAGGCCCACTAGCCAAAGTAAAGTGAGAACTAAAGCCCCGTTCTCTGTTTAATACCACAGTGTAAATACCATCACCATCAAAGTCAGAAACGAGATATTTTCCACCCGGAGCTTCAAATCTTGCACCTCCTGCGATATAAACACTATCTGTATGCGGAACATTAGCCGGAAAAGCTATATTGAAAGTTATATCTATGTCTTCCCCGCAATTATAACATGATCCGTAACATACCGGATTCAAGCTAGTTGCACCACTTATACTTGCGCGACGATTAGAAAATCCACCACTACTGATTACACAATCATCTGTTACATCCAGTTGTTCCCATTCACCATTCACTATAAATTTATATTCAATTGCACCAGGCAAAATATCAATAGTAGTAGTATACAATTTAGAACCTGCCGAAACTTCAGTCATCGGATTTGCAGTAGAATTCCAACCATTGAAAGTTCCTGCCACATTAACCGATGTTACAGTCGGAAATTGCGATGCATTCAATACAAATGTCACAGCTACGGGAACTGCTGCTGCACCTAATCCGGTACTAAAATCGTCCAACCAAAGATATGTTCTTTCTGTAGTAGGCTGTAGAAAATCAGCGAATATGACAATGTTGTGGTATATTTTACCAAATGCAGGAACATGTTGACCTGCATCCCCCGGTAAAGTCACGTCGAATTCCAGTTCAATCCATTCTCCTACCGTGTTTATTGGTAATACCCTTTCCCAGTTATCATCCCCTCCTGCCGGTCCGCCTTCGAGTTTAAGTTGGAGCGTACCAATTTTTTCCGCCCATACTTTGACTTTTAATCTATTGTGTACAGTAAAGTCTATGGGTATGGAAGGACCAGGATTACCATAAGCTCCGGCATAAGTCTGTCCACCCATACCTTTCACAAAATATAAAACACTATCGCTTGTATTGATCCCGCTTTTGTCAGGATTATTTACAACGTCAGTCTGAGGATCCGGCCAGTCGCCATTCTCGAAATAACTAAATGTAGTGCTGGTCGCCGGAGTTTCAAAGTCAAGAATAATATTATCCTGTGCCTTTGAAATAAAAGCTCCTAACAGCATTAAAAAGTTTAAGAATAAAAGTTTTTTCATAAGTCAAGTTATATTTATTATTAATAAGGATTCAATTAAAAAAGTAAGATACGACATTTTAAAATGAAATTCATAGTTTATCTAAAAATAACCTATCCAACTATTCTATCGTTTAATACCAAATCAGTGGAACAAATCTAATGATATATGTTACATTGTCCATATTATTTACTACTTCAATACTACGACATAGCCAAATATTTTTCTGCCATTCGACCTCAAAATGTCCTATATTGCTACTTTTTTACTACGACAATATATTTATGTCTGTACAACACACAATATTTTATTGCTTAACAGTATTTTTTTTGATGCTGGCTTCAACTACATTATCAGAAGCCCAGGATTTTAAGTTAGGGAGTCCTCCTATCCGAAATTTTTCAAAAAAAGTATATGCGGCCTCCCCTCAAAATTGGCAAATCACTCAAAGAAATGATGGCGTAATGTTATTTGCAAACAATCTTGGATTGTTATCCTTTGATGGCAATTCATGGCAAATAAGACCTCTGGCAAACCACACCATTATGAGATCTATTAAAGTAGATACCACAGGTAGAATATATGTGGGTGGTCAGGGTGAATTTGGATATTTCGACCAAAATTCAGGAACAATGCCTGTTTTCCATGACCTTTCTCCTCTGGTACCAGAGCTAAATAGAAAATTTGCGGATGTATGGAATATACAAATAAAGGATGATAAAGTATTTTTTCAAACTTTTAGGGAGATCATGATCTATGACGGAAAACGAATCCTCGTTTATAATTTCAAACAGAGCATCGAAAAAATGTTTTTATTTAAAAATACGATCTGCCTTCAATTTAAAGACGGAAGTTTTGCACGGTATGATTATGACAGATTCAGGGAAATAAATTTGTTTCCAGGATTAAAGGGCAATTTGGTAGATGTTTGCACCATGAAGGACGGTGGCACGATTATAGCGAC
>JAYUWT010000180.1:0-2073 GCA_043753405.1 Saprospiraceae bacterium
ATAACACTTATAAAACACATACACCTTTTCCATTCCCGGCGCTCTACCTTTAAACGGGATAAAATCTTATTAGAAAATATTATTATTTCAGCATTCAAAAGATTGACTACACAAACCCCGGAACAATTAAACCTTGCTTTTTTAGATGAAACTGAAACTGTTAATATATCTGTATCAAATGGTGTCACTGATATTGGGCAAAAAAAAGAAAAAACATATACACTTTCAGAATTAATTAATTTTTCGTCTAATCAGAAAATACTTCACATACCAACTTCTACTATTGATGAAAATGCAATTAGAATATTCAAGACCTGGCAAGGATCATTAAATATTTATGGCTTAGATATTTCCACCGGACCTGTTGTCGATTTCCGCAGCCTCGAATTTATAAGTAATAAAAAACTTAAAAATTCAGTTCCATTAATCTGGTTACATAATGTACATTCTTTACAATTTAAATGGCCAGCTAAAGGAAATATCAAAGGGAAAGCGAAAGGCAATTATATAGTTATAAGTAAAGAATCACTTTCCAGACTCGTGGATAATAGAGATATGGTGCTATTAAGGAGATTCTCATCGAAGGAGGATAAAAGCAAATTGGTTGCTACTCCCTATTTACAAGCCTATTTGCCTGATTATAAGAAAATCGGTATTGAAAACCACCTAAATTATATATACACCAAAAATGGTAAGACACTGGATATTAATCTTATATATGGGCTTAGTGCATTACTCAACAGCAAGGTATTTGATATATATTTCCGTACATTTAATGGAAATATCAATGTAAGTGCAACTGAATTAAGAGACCTGCCTCTACCTTCATTAGAAAAGATCAAGGTAATAGGCGAAATAGTATTAAATGAAAATCCGGATATTAAACGGATAAATGAAATTATTGGTATTACTCTAAATATTGACCTTAGTTATGACGACGCCAACAATAGCCCCTAAAATTTTAGAAGCCCAAGAAATACTTAGAAGCTTGGGACTGGCACAGGAGTATACAAGCCAGGTATCTGCACTTACGTTACTGGCATTGGCAGGAATAGGACCTGATGACATGTGGTCTTCAGCGACACGAAAAAATATGCGAATTTCGAAAGATGTAATGCCTTTCGCTAAAATTTTTTATGACATTGAATACAAACCTAATACAAGGGAATCATTCAGGAAATCTGCTTTAAATCCTTTTGTACAGCACGGCATTGTAGAACTAAACCCAGAGGATAAGGAGATTCCTCAAAATAGCTCAAGAACTCATTACGCATTATCTTTTCCTGCAATTAATACAATTAAAAAATTTGGTACTGATGAATGGGGGCTTGCAGTTGAAAATTTTATTAAGTATAAATCTGAAATAGGTATTGCCGAAGAGACACACATTAGTCTTAAGAAAATCCACATTAATAATTACAAAACTATTTGGGAAGATACAATTGACCTGGGTAGGTTAAACGTCTTTATAGGAGCAAATGGAAGTGGCAAGTCCAATATTTTGGAGGCATTAGCTTTTTTAGGAGCGTCCAGATTTAATGACCTTAATCATGATGGATTGTATAGCCGAGGTGTGAGGCTTGCAAAGCCAGAATTAATGTTTAGCTCTTTTAACGACATTAGTACTCAGAGTAATATTGCCATCAATTTATCTGTAGAGGTTGAAGGAACTATCCATGAAGTTAAATCCTCATTTACTCCAAAGACTACTGGAGATTTATACACTTCATGGGTTGACCTTGCTGAAGAAGAATTGATACCTGAAGTCTTAATGCATTATTTTAAAGAAATCACTGAAAGCAAACCGGGCATTTCCGGTTCCGACTTATTGGATGAAGCAAATATTCTTATACAACAAAGAGGGTTTAAACAGAAAAATATTTTTGATCAACGTTTATCAGAGTATGCAATTTTCGATCTTAATACAAAAGCTCTAAGAGGAATTGCTACCGGAGAAAGTAAGAAAACACCTCTTGGTTTAAATGGGGAGGGCCTTGATATATTAATTGCAAGTTTTACCAAAGATGAAAGAGAATATTTAAGAAAGTGTAGTACTTTTTTTAGTTGGTTAGA
>JAYUWT010000181.1:0-5076 GCA_043753405.1 Saprospiraceae bacterium
ACTGGTTTGTAAAGCAGTTTTATTGCGTTCTTTAGCAGAGTAACTTTCAGTCAAAGATGTATATACAGGCAAGGCGCCTATTGGATTGACCACTGAAAAAATTGATGCAAGAACTGCAATAAATAATTCCATCAAATAATATTTGTTCGCTCAGTAACAAGATCAAGTGCTAAAGCCAACAGATCCTTTTCAGTTAAATTTGAACTATCGATTTGAATAGCATCGTCTGCTTGTCTTAGCGGGCTGTCGGATCTTGTTGAATCAATTCTGTCCCTTTCCTGAAAATTTTGCTTTATGTCTTCAAAAGTAGCAAAAATATTTTTACTATCCAGCTCTTTTTTCCTGCGTTGGACCCTGGTCTCAAGTTCACAGATCAAAAATAATTTAAGCTCGGCATCTTTGAGAACTACTGTTCCAATGTCCCTGCCATCCATGACAAAACCTTTTCTTTTAGCAAGATTTTTCTGGATCCTGACCAGGTTGGACCTGATCTGGGAAATAGTGGATACAAAACTTACAGAGGCATTGACCTCCATGGTTCTTAATTCGTTTTCTAAATATTGTCCATTCAGGTAGAGATGGGTTAAGTTGCCTACCCGTTCGAAGTTAAGGTCAATTTTTTCTAAAGCGATATCTATTTCTTCAGGATTTGATAAGGTAATTCCGTTTTTTATAAAATAATATGTAACAGCCCTGTACATAGCTCCGGAATCAATATAGATATAATTCAGGGATGACGCAAGAGATCGGGCAAGGGTAGATTTACCACAGCCTGAATAGCCATCAATAGCTATATTTATTTTCTTTTCCAACGAAATCGTATTAGACATAAAAAATAAGCCGATGGATGTATCGGCTTATTTTTTAACTTGATTAATATTCGTCTTCGTTGAATAAAAAGTCGTCTCTTCTGGGGTAATCAGGCCATACATCTTCAATTCCTTCAAACATTTCACCTTCTTCTTCCATTTCCTGAAGATTCTCAATGACCTCAAGGGGAGCTCCTGAGCGAATAGCAAAATCGATCAATTCATCGCGTGTAGCCGGCCATGGCGCATCTTCCAAATGGTGAGCTAGTTCTAATGTCCAATACATATACTAAAGTTTAGATTTTATTGTTTAATTTGATGTGTTGCAATTTAACTTTAATTAAGACGATTATATTATTAACATAGCGTCTCCATATGAGTAAAAATTATATTCATTTTTTATTGCTTCCTGATATGCATCCATGATCAGATCATGACCTCCGAATGCACTCACCATGATCATTAAACTCGATTTAGGTAAATGAAAATTGGTCAACATACAATTAGCTACATTAAAAGGATAAGGAGGAAATATAAATTTATTGGTCCACCCTTCAGCCGCTTTTAACATTCCTTCTGCTGAAACTGCCGATTCTATTGATCTCATGGATGTAGTACCTATAGCACAGATTCTATTTTTAGTCAACTTGGCTTTGTTTACTATTTCAGCTGTCTCAGCAGTAATCCTGAAATATTCTGCTTCCATTTTATGTTTGGAAAGATCTTCCACATCAATACTCCTGAAGGTGCCTAAGCCGATATGCAATGTCAACTCTGCAAAATTAATACCTTTTATTTCAAAACGTTTTAACAGCTCTTTACTGAAATGTAGACCTGCTGTAGGTGCAGCTACAGCTCCGGTAGATTTGGCGTAGACGGTTTGATATCTTTCTTTGTCATTTTCATCAGCAGGTCGAAGTATATATTTAGGCAAGGGTGTATTACCGAGTAAGTCCAGGATGCCCATAAATTCATCCGTAGAGCCATCAAAAAAGAATCTGATAGTCCTGCCTCGCGATGTTGTATTGTCAACCACTTCCGCTACCAAAACTTCATTTCCTTTGGAATCATTAAAATAAAGTTTATTTCCAACTCTTATCTTTCTGGCAGGATCAACCAATACATCCCACAACTTCATTTCTTTGTTGAGCTCCCTTAATAGAAAAACCTCGATCATAGCTCCGGTCTTTTCTTTTTTGCCATATAACCGGGCCGGAAAAACACGGGTATCATTCATGATCATAACATCGCCCGATTCAAAATATTCAAGGATATCTTTAAATATCTTATGTTCTATTTTTCCTGTATCTCTATGGACGACCATAAGTTTAGAGAGTTCGCGTTGCTCAGAAGGAAACTGAGCTATTCTGTTTTTTGGTAATTCAAAATTAAAATTCGATAGTTTATATCTCATGCATGTATTTTCTAAAAGCTTAAATCGAGCGCAAAAATAAAATTTTTGGCCAATTTGACAACTTTAATTTTAAAAGAATAGTTTCAAATCTTTGAAAGTTGAGTGCCTGGCTGGTAATTTTTAATCAAATGGATTTCTTAAAGCCTTTCATATACCCATTTGTCTAACCTTTTGAAGTCACAAGGTTTTATTCTAATATCCAACTCCAATTGAAGTAAAAGGTTTACTTATCTTTGCTTTTTCCCGTTATTAAATCAGGACTTATTGAAAATCTTTGTCTTTCTTTTGTTTTTAGCCATGACCGATTATGTTCTTTATGGGCAAAACGATAGTATTATACTCCCTGAAATAAATATTTTCGCTCCTTTCAATGGTCCCGCCAATAATTCAGCTTTTTTATTAAAACACAGAGCAGATACAAATGCCTTGAGCATTCCAATCTCTCTATCCGAGCTTTTACAAAATGATGGGATCTATTTTAAAACTTATTCTTCAGGAGGTTTGTCAACCGTTGGAAACAGAGGCTTTGGTGCTTCACAAACCCGGGTATATTGGAACGGTTTTTTATTAAACAGCCCTTTGAATGGCACCATTGATCTTAATCTCTTGAATATCGATCAGGCGAATACGAATGTAACATTTGTTAAATCCAGTATGCCTGTGGAAGGAGGCCAGTCAGGTTCCGGAGGCAGTATCTGGATCGAACCTGACTTTAATCATTTCAAAAGCGGGTTAAATATAGCACTTAGTTGTGCCTCATTCAATACAAAACGAGGTTCAGTTAATCATAAATGGGTACACAATAGATTTTCGAATAGCTCACAGATAGGTCTTCTTTCATCGGAGAATAATTATACATACAGATCAGTTCTTGATCCTGACAGACCAACTGTTCAATTGAAAGACGCAAAGATTGTCCAGGTATTTCTAATGAATTCATTAAGATATCGGTTTGATAAATCCAATTTGACGCTCCATTTATTTGTGAATGCTAATAATCGGGGCATTCCACCTCCGATCACTTCCTCAATTCCGGCCTCTTTACAAAAGGATAAAAGTTTAAGAATTGGATTGGCCTGGGATAAATCTATTGGTGTCAACAGCCATATTGCTTTTAATGCAGGTTATTTAAAAGATGATCTGCAGTTTTATTTTGATAAGAATGCTATTGAACATGCCTCGTATGATATATCCTCGGTGCCTTTCTCAGCTAAAGGGCAAACTTTTTTGTGGGATCATGAGGTAAGGTTGAATTTGAACC
Source organism: Saprospiraceae bacterium (assembly GCA_043753405.1). Lineage (GTDB taxonomy): Bacteria > Bacteroidota > Bacteroidia > Chitinophagales > Saprospiraceae > Parvibacillus. Next base: position 3,485 of record JAYUWT010000181.1, read on the forward strand.
ATGTAATGTATTATATCCAAAGTACTGAAATAAAAGTGCCTGATGAACAACAATCTATAGCTACAATAGAGGTCAATAGTGATGAGAGAAAGTTGTTGATGTACGGAGGATCTCTGCAAAAAATGGTTACATCTGCTCATAATACTCCATTTACTTACAGATTATATATAGGAGGGAGAGCGATAAATGGTTTGAAATTAAGTGTTTCTTACTCAACAACTAACCAAATGCCCGGTTTGAATGACAGATATTGGCCCTTATCGGGGAACCCTGACCTTCTGGTCGAATCCGGAAAATCCATTGAATTGAATTTGAGTTTTAATAAAGACATAGGACCTAACTATTCATTGGACCTGGCCTCTTCTTTTTTTAATAATTCAGTGGACAATTGGATAGCCTGGATTCCTGTTACCGGAGATTTTTGGCGACCATTCAATGTTCAGAAGGTCAATTCGAAAGGAATGGATCTGAATATTAAACAAAGATTGAAACTAGGATCGAAATTAAGATTATCTGCAATCTACAATCTTAGTCATGCCCAACCGGTAATTAAATCAGTCTACAAAGGAAGCCCTGCTATAGTAGGTAAACAACTTATATATGTCCCTTCATTTCAACAGTCAATAACCTTTAAAATGGAGATGGAACGAAACAGCTTTTTCGCAAACTGGCGATTGACAGGAAGCCGATTTACAACATCAGATAATGATGAAGGTTATAAACTGCGTTCTTATAACCTCCTGGATATAGGATATCAGTTCAAATTTAAATTATTCAGATCTCCATTTCAAGCCAGGGTACAAGTGAATAACTTATTCAATCAGAGATATGAAAATATCGCGTACAGACCTATGCCGGGAAGAAATTTTGAGCTTGGTATAGGATGTAAATTCTGAACCATAGATCAGTGGACTCAGGCACGACAACAATTGTTGATAATATTAAAAAATAATCATATATTTGCCCTTTATATATGTAAGGCAACACTAATCAGAATAAGCATAAAACTACATGGCTCGAAAAATACCGAACAGCATCCCCAGGCCTAAACCAAATTATTTCCTTTCTATCATCAGTATTTCTTTGGTGCTGTTTTTATTAGGTTTGATGGCTTTTCTCTCACTACATACCAATAAATTAATCGAATCCTTTAAGGAAAATGTGAATGTAATAACTGAATTGAAGGATTCAGTTACGGATGAAGAGACTGATTCACTGATAGCTTTTGTTAAGCAATTGGATGCTGTAAAAAGTGCAACTGTTGATCTGGTAAATAAAGAAGAAGCCCTGACCCTGATGAAAAAAGAAATGGGTGATGATTTCCTGTTGGATGAAATGTCCAATCCTTTGAATGATGTCGTAGTTTTTAATGTCAAAGCATTGTATCTCGATTCCACAAATCTGAGTTCCATAAAGACAGCGATAATGGCTAAATATGGCTTCGTCACCAATGTTTTTTATCAGGAGACTTTTGTAGGGAAGGTTTCTGTAATGTTGAGCAAGATAGGATGGGCTATCCTGGGAATTTCCATCCTGTTTTTAATTATTGCATTGACAGTCATGCACAGTACGATAAAATTGTCAATGTATTC
>JAYUWT010000182.1:0-2070 GCA_043753405.1 Saprospiraceae bacterium
CATCTGACAATTCATTTTGTACAATATAAGATCCCATCTCTGGTATAAACTGTTCAAATCCCCCTGTACACGTTAGGTTCTCACAGGGATCCACAATAGTGCAATCACTGCAAGGTCCAATATTTACATATAAAAAAAGATTAATTAATTGGCAGTCACAGCCTTTTATAGTATACCGTATTGGAAATTTTTTGGAAAAACTTGAAATAAATTTGATGGAATCGTCCTCGACAATGATATTTATTCCGTTTGGGACATGCCAGTCGGTGATTTCAAGTGGATCTCCGTTTGTAAAGTCATTACATAATAAATCGCTTATGGCCAGCGACAGTGTATCATTAATACATCCATTAAAAACAGTCGGAAAATATAAATCTTCAACATATTCTCCTTGTTCTGTTATACCGGTCATATAGCATTCGTTGCAATCATTAATTTTATACCCAAGTGTGCATAAAATTTCAATTTCCGAATCTGTAAAACTTCTTCTTTGATTAGAAATAGTATCATTACCGAGCATTCGTTGCATGACATACTCTATATTTTCGTCATTGCAATGAGGATTTAAATGTGATAAATTATTTATTTCTAGGACTCCGCCATGAATTGGTGCAATCGCATTGGAGCCGAAAACAAAATCGAAGTTACCTGTTGGTAAGCAATTTTTTCTGAGAGAAGTATCAACTTCGCTGAAATCACTAAACAATGAATCGTTTAATGACCAACAGTTTACAGAGCAATCACTAAGCATTAATGGCTCAGTAGATTCAGTTTGTCCATCGGTCAAATATTCTGAGGTTAAAAACAAATATTGATCCCATAGACTAATCCCTTTTTCTGGCCCAATTGTATCTATTAAGGAATTGAATGCTAATAAGTGACCTGCTTCATGTAGTACTACTGAATATAGATCGTAGTATCCATCGGGTGTATTGCCTGAGCCTGTGTACCATTTAATAGTAGAATCTTCGGCAATTCTTATTCTGCCATCAAAACCGTCATTTGGATATTCTTTGTAGTCCACCATTTATCCTGTTATAAAGCCTATTTGTGTAAGTTTCAAAACAACCTGATTCATCGAGATAATTATAAAAATCGGGGGAACCAATTCCGAGAACTCCGGATTCCAATGAATCTCTAGCAATCCTTAGTCTTACAGGTGAGGGCTGAATTGTGTCTCCGCAAATACTAATATTAATTCGCTGCTCTATTAATTCAGATATGTCTTGAAAAACTTCACAAATTCGATCTTGGAAATCAGAGGGAACTGAATGATATGAGATTTCAAAATAACCGCAAAGTTCAAATACTCTGCTATCTGGATCATTAAACTCTTCTTCCGCACCAATATCGTATGAATTTCCAAAGCGGTCATATCGGATGGAGTCAGGATTCGATGATATAGCCTGATGATAAGGAAATCTACCGCAAAAATCCAGATTTTGGCCTTGAATAGTTAACGAAAAAAAAAGCAGAATTACTAACAATGGAAAAGGCGCACAATTGGCGTGGACAAATTGGTTAGGTCTCATAGTAAGCGGAGTTTAGATGGTGTTCTAAAAATGAATATAGTGAAAATACTTCGAGAAAAGGCGAATAAACTACTTTCTATGTCATCTTCATTGCAAAAAAGCTGATTTCGGTATATCGATTGAGTTTTCTGTGGAGTGTTACTTCAATCAATTATTCAATGACCACACAATTATTAAAACCATTTTGTGAATCGATTAGGGAGTGGACAATATTGTGGATGGTTACCTTGTCTCGAGAGCAAAAGTGAGACTTTTTACACTAATAGCAAATACCGCTGCAGTGCATCTTCCCAATGAGGGATCTGGAATGAAAGGAGCTCTGCTATTTTTTCGCAATTCAATACACTATATGAAGGACGCGGAGCCGTGGCATTAAATTCTGCAGTTGTGATCGTCCTTACATTGCAATGAAGATTTGCATGTTTGAATATGGCTCTTGCAAAATCTGCCCAGCTCACTTCACCACTATTTGCAAAATTGAATACACCCTGAATTTTGCTTTCATGCTCCTCGATATGAATTGTGATCAGGTCCTTGA
>JAYUWT010000183.1:0-5069 GCA_043753405.1 Saprospiraceae bacterium
ATTAATAAATATTTATTCCCATGAGAACGAACCAACGTCTCTGGCATTATTTATCATTATTCGTTTTTCATTATTCATTTTTCATTACTTTTCATTTATCTTCGGTTCCTGAATGATGGATCTTTCAATAATTATTGTTAATTACAATGTTCGTTATTTTTTAGAACAATGCCTGATGTCACTTGATAAAGCGGCACAAAACCTGCATATTGAAGTTATTGTGGTTGACAACCACTCTTCTGACGATTCCGTGCAGATGGTCAGCGAAAAATTCCCTCGGGTCGGGCTTATAGAAAATGACAAAAATGTTGGATTTTCTGCAGCCAATAATCAGGCAATAAGCCAAAGTAAGGGAAAATATGTTTTACTTCTCAATCCTGATACAATCCTTTCTGAAGATACCCTGACAGCATGTTTTAATTTTATGGAAACCCACAAAGATGCAGGGGCTGTGTGTGTTAAGATGATCGACGGATCAGGAGAGTACCTTCCTGAATCTAAAAGAGGGAAACCCACCTTACGGGCCTCACTTTTTAAAATGACGGGCATTTATAAATTATTCCCAAAAAGTCGTTTTTTCAATAGTTACTATGCAGGTCATCTGGACGAAAATGTAGAGTCAAATATTGAGGTAATGACCGGGGCATTTATGTTCCTGCGCAAGGAAGTAATTGATAAAATAGGTTTGTTGGACACTTCATTTTTCATGTATGGAGAGGACATTGATTATTCTTACCGTATAATGGAAGCCGGATATAAAAATTATTACCTTCCATCTTCGACCATCATTCATTTTAAAGGAGAAAGTACCAAAAAATCCACACTAAACTATACAAAGATCTTTTATAATGCGATGATCATCTTTGTAAAAAAACATTACAAAGGTCGGGGACAACTTTATATTATAGCACTTCAAGCCGTTGTCATATTGAGGGCTTTGGCCGCAATGCTGCAGGTTTGGGTTTTGAAAGTTTTACCTGTACTGGTAGATCTGGTCCTGATCTATTATGTAGTAATAGGATTAAAAAATTGGTGGGTTCAATTTTATTTTAACAATCCACGACATATCAATGATTCATTCGAAAGTTTTAATGCGCCTTTTTATGCGTTGATCTGGATCATCACAGCATTAATAACCGGTCATTATAAAAAGTTTTCTTCGTGGCAGAAGATCTTCAAAACGATGGTCTTTGGCACAGGTATTATCTTAATTGTATATGGCTTACTGGATGTTGAATATAGAAATTCCAGGCTATTGATCATTATTGGAGCGTTCGGAGCTGGGTTAATTTTAACTATTACAAAATTAATTAAAAATTATTTTCAATTTAAAACATTTGGATTTGCCCCAAATAAAACGATCAATTATACTGTAGTAGGCTCCCCTGAAGAATGTAACCGGATCGTGCAGCTCATAGATACTGAAAAGGATAAAATTAAATTTCAGGGAAGGGTTTCCATTGACGAAGATAAATTACCAAATATTGGTTCAATCCAATATTTAGCTGACATAATCGAAGCATATCACATCAATGAAGTCATTTTTTCACAAAAAGATACTCCTGCAGGACTAATGATGCAAACCATGTCTCATATGAAGAAAGATGTGGATTTCAGGGTTGCACCCAATGACGCCCTGAGTATCATCAGCAGCAGGTCCAAAGACAAACAGGGCGAATTGATCACAGTCGGCCTTTCATATGAGATCAATACGAGCGTAGGGAGTTCTAATAAGAGAATTTTCGATGTAATAGCTGCTGGCATTATATTGATTTTATCTCCGATTTTTATGTTTTTCAATAAAAACAAAGGCGTTTTTTTAAAAAATGTATGGAACGTAATGACAGGAAAACATTCATTTGTAGGCTACCTCTCCCCTATTGATCCTAAATTACTGCCGGACATAAAAAAGGGTATAATCCCCTGTTCAAATTATAAAAATACAGGCATAGATCAGGCGCTGATTGATCAGGAAAACTTATATTACGCACGTAATTATACTTGGTGGAAAGACCTTGAAATTCTTTACAAAAATATAGATAAACTGGATGGAGAATACGATCGATCAAGCCCGGCAATTTGATAAAGATGACGAACTATTGCTATTTAAAGACCGCTTTCATATACCTAAAGGAAAGGATGGAATTGATAAAATCTATTTCTGCGGTAACAGCCTGGGACTCCAACCACGGTTAACCAGGGAGTTTATACTACAGGAACTTGATGATTGGGCATCATTGGGAGTGGATGGTCATCTGGAAGCAAAAAATCCATGGCTTCCCTATCATGAGTCCCTGGCGGAACCAATGGCCGGTTTAGTTGGAGCAAATCCTTCAGAAGTGGTCATCATGAATTCTTTGACGGTCAATCTGCACCTGATGATGGCGTCATTTTACAGGCCTGAAAAGACTCGACACAAGATATTAATAGAACACACGACCTTTCCTTCTGACATCTATGCAGTGCAGTCTCAATTGCGGTTCCATGGCTATGATTCAAGAGAAGGACTGTTGCTGCTTAAGCCTAAAACCGGCCGTACCCTTATAACAAAAGAAGATATTGATGAAATGATGATGGATCATGGGCCTGAAATAGCCTTGATCATGATCGGTGGGGTCAATTATTACACGGGTCAATATTTTGACCTGAAATATATTACCCAAAAAGGACATGACCACGGATGCATCGTTGGTTTTGACCTTGCTCATGGTGCAGGTAATATTCAGCCTGATCTTCATAACTCCGGTGCTGATTTTGCAGTGTGGTGTACTTATAAATATCTGAATTCCGGTCCCGGAGCACTTGCGGGTGCTTTTATTCATGAAAAACATGCTGATTGGGGCGATGGCCCGAGGTTTGAGGGATGGTGGGGCACCAATAAGGTCAACCGTTTTAAGATGAAGTCACATTTTGAATCCTTGTCAGGTGCAGAAGCATGGCAGCTGAGCAATCCACCGATCATGGCCATGGCGCCCATTAAAGCTTCATTATCGATATTTGAAGAAGCCGGAATGGAACGGTTAAGGGCTAAGTCAAAACTGATGGTGACATTTGCTTTAGAATGTTTAAAAGACATACCTGAAGACAAAATAAAGATCCTCATACCGGAGGATCCTGAAGCTCGTGGATGTCAAATATCACTGCAAATGCTAACGCCCGATAAAGCATTTTTTCATATACTGGAATCCAGAAATATAGTCGCGGATTGGAGAGAACCTGATGTGATCAGGATAGCTCCTGTGCCACTTTACAATACTTTTGAAGAGATATACCGGTTTTCAGAGATCATTAAGGAAGAAATTACAAAATTTTAAACATGTCAAAAATAGTAATAGCCGGAGGAGGATTGTGTGGTTCACTATTAGGCGCTTACCTGGCAAGTCAAAAACATGAGGTCCACGTATTGGAAAAAAGGCCGGACCTAAGGCTTGGAAATGCAGACACTGGAAGATCTATCAACCTGGCCCTTTCAAAACGTGGTATTAAAGCCCTTGGATTGATCGGCCTGGACGAAGAATTGAAAAAAATCTCCATTCCGATGCCGGTAAGAGCATTGCATCAGAAAGACGGGACTATTAACTATGTGCCTTATTCAGGACGGGAAGGAGAATACATCAATTCAATATCCAGGACCGGACTCAATGCTTTGCTCCTGGATAAGTTGACAGAGTATGAAAATGTGGAAGTTAGTTTTGAGGCAGATTGCAATCATATTGATTTTAAAAATAAAACCTTAAATTATCTGAAAGATGGCAAAAGCTTAAGTTTAAATTATGATCTGCTCATCGGCACAGATGGAGCAGCCAGTGCGGTACGAAGAAATTTGTATAATTATCCTTTTCTTTCTTACAGCTTTCAACAAGAATTTCTGGATTACGGATATAAGGAATTACATATTGATCCATTGGAGGATAATGGATTTGCAATTGAAAAAAATGCTTTGCATATATGGCCCCGAGGGCATCTGATGATGATCGCACTGCCCAATCTGGACGGTAGTTTTACGCTGACACTCTTCCTGCCTCTCCGGGGTCCTGATAGCTTTGAATCCATAGATAATGATAGCGGCATCATTGCTTATTTTGAAAAATATTTTCAGGATGCCACCGCCTTAATGCCTGGATTGGTACAACAATATGCCGGAAATCCGATAGGACATCTGGGCACTATCAAATGCAGTCCATGGTCATTTGATCATGTTTCCTTGATGGGTGATGCAGCCCATGCAATCACTCCTTTTTACGGCCAGGGCATGAACAGTGCATTTGAAGATGTCCTGGTGCTGTCGAAGCTGATGGGTAGTAATGGAGAGTTGGACAATGAAATTTTAAAGAATTTCGAAAACCACAGAAAGATAGATACGGATGCCATTGCTGATCTAGCCATTGACAATTTCTATGAAATGCGTGACCATACTGCCAATCCTGTTTTCCTTCAAAAACGTATGATCGAAACTGCGCTCGAAAAAACTTACCCGGATTATTACTCCAAATATTCAATGGTTACCTTCAGGGATGATTTGTCATACCATGACGCTATGTTACGAGGCAGGAAGCAGGATGAATGGTTGATGGAATATTGTGAGAAAAATGATTTTAATATAAAAGATCTGGATGAGATCTATGCAAAGTTAAAAGATTTGAAATGATTTTTCCTCCCCCCTTCCAAAGCTAGGGTTTATACATAACTTTTTATACCGCACTTTCAGCGCTCGTAAACCACTTTAACGTACCCAGCGCTTTGCACTGGGTTTTGTAATTGTGGCCTTTCAGGCCGTAATTTGTGCAAAATAATTTTGATTTTTATTCCTCATTTTATGAAATTTTAGATCTGTGTGGTAGTGGCCTTGTAAAATTTAGTGAATGAAGGTAGAAAATGCCAAAAAATAGCAAATTCCTACACAGCGGAGGCACGGAGCCTTGTAGGGTTTGCGTAATTTTTTGAGCATTTTCGGAATGAATGAGCGTAAAGAATTTTACAGAGCCTTGATTTTTTTGTTACTTTTTGCATCAAGGCAAAAAGTAAGTTTAAATTAATTGTCATTATACTTGGATTGTCTCAAGAAACTA
>JAYUWT010000184.1:0-2066 GCA_043753405.1 Saprospiraceae bacterium
AAAATAGATTTCACCTTGCGTTCCCTTGTAAACGGCATTGTAGCTCAGGTGTGAGGCATTTATGCCATGACTTATATTAAAAATTATTGTTTGATTATCCTTTAAGTTGATCTTGTAAATTCCGGATAAGGTACTTATCCATAGATTCTGTTGATTATCCTCCTGAATACTTAAAATAAAAGCTGTTTCAATCCCGCTTGCCGGATCAATAAACTTTGTAATACCAGCATCATCGGCACTAATTTTATAAAGCCCATTCTCTGTTCCTAACCAAAAAATACCATCAACACCTTTGTAAATATAATTAACAGATATGCCTTTAAGAAAGTGCTTAAACTTTCCGGTTGTGTGGTCTAAATAGTTAAGCCCGCCACTATTAAAGGAGCCTACCCATGGATTTCCTGACTGGTCTGTTTTTATAGAGGTAATTTCGTTCCGGTCCAGGCTATTAGTATCATTAGGATTATTACGAAAGTGAGTAAAGGAATTTTTTAGAGTGTTCATCAAATAAACTCCATTTTCTGTACCTATCCATAATGAATTTGCGCTTCCCCCTGTTATTTCATTAATGTCCGCGATACTTATACCACTGCTATCATTTGCATTGTTCCCGAACCGGGTAAAGGTATTATCATCAGCGTTCAAACGATTGAGGCCGTCCCGGGTTCCTATCCATAGTGTTTCATTGTGATCTTTGTAAATTGAGAATACAGCATTATTACTAATGCTTTGGGGATTGTTTGCATCATTCACAAACTTTTTAGAAGTACCGGTATTTTTATTTTGTAAAATGAGGCCTTGCCCTGTACCAATCCATAGCACATTTGAGGATTTCTCATTAAAAGCGTATACACGGCTACCTGTATATATGTGAGGTATCTTTTTGTGAACAGGGTCAATGCGAAAGAGATTTCCCTCCCACGTACCTATCCAAAGAATTCCATCCCTTGAGTTACATACAGACCACCCGCTATTGTCAGTAAATCCTTTGGAAGAATCCTTCGATCCAAAATGCACTATCGATCCAAAATGCACTATTTTATTCGTTTTCCTATCATATCTGTTAAGTCCATTTCGTAAAGTACCTATCCATATACTTCCGGCAGCATCTTCATTAATAAAAGTAATGTGTTCGAAACGATCTTCTGCCGCTGCTATTGGCGGGCGACTTAATTTTTCAGGGTTTGAGGGATCGTATGTGTGTCTTATAAATGTTCCGGTAATTCTATCCATTGTATGTAAACCATCTCCTGCAGTACCTACCCAAAATATACCTTTACTATCTTCAAAAATTGCACGCACTTTATTATTAATAAGTGTCTGTGGATTTTTAGGATCGTGCTTATAACGAGTGAACCTGCCTGTTTTCCTGTCAAAGCGATTAAGACCGCCGTCCTCTGCACCACCTCCTTCACCCGGCCAAACACTTCCTGTTCCAACCCAAAGTGTTCCATCTCTGTCTTCATAGACAGCCCTGACTATATTGGAGCTTAAACTAAAAGTATCATTTGGATTATATTGATAATTGAGCATCTTCCCTGTTTTAGGATCTAACCGATCAAGGCCTCCATGTGTGCCTAACCATAAAATACCTTCGTGGTCTTCCAGAATGGCTCTAACTGATTCACTAGCTATTCGGAAAGGATTGTTTGAAAGGCGGCCGAAATGGGTAAATATTCCGGTCTTCGGATCAAACCGGTCAAGCCCGTTTATCCAGGTTGCAATCCAAATGAAACCATTACGATCAGCATATACTGTTTCAAGACGATTAGAAGAAAGAGAGTTAGGATTTGATGGGTCATTCAGGTATAGTTTGAATTTATATCCATCGTACCGGTATAACCCTTTATTCGTTGCAAACCACATATACCCATTATTATCCTGGGTAATGCCACCAAGTACATTTCCATAGGACCTTCCGGGGGGAGGCTCAACCTGATTAAAAGTTAGTTGCTGTGATAGTGTAGAATGTCCAATCAGGAGTAAGAAAGCAAACGCGAAGAACGCAAGACAATTTTTCATTTCTTTGTTTTAAAATAGTGCATTGTAATATTTTTACATGGGTA
>JAYUWT010000185.1:0-2066 GCA_043753405.1 Saprospiraceae bacterium
GTTATAAATAGTATAAACTACACTCGCCTTCGATGGTCTCCAGGAATGCATGATGGGGTAGCGGTACCTGTATTAATCACCTTCCCTATTTTTTTTAAATTGGACGGTTCTTTAATTCCGTCGAAAGAAAGTGACTTAAATGCTATCGGTATACATAATCCGAGGTCCGAACCAAATCAATTAAGCATCGTACCAAATCCTGCGAGCACCCAAATTGAACTAAAATGGGCAATCAAAGGAAAAGTAAATTTTGAAATATTTGACCTCAAAGGTCAAGTGGTCTTAAAACAAGTCATTCAAAATTTTGACGGGATACACCTCATCGATGTCAATAAATTGGTCAAGGGAAGTTACATCGTACGAGTACAACACGGTGAAATCAGTGATGAGCAAAAACTAATATTGCATTGAGGTCTTCTCTATTGTTGCAATAGTGGTCTGGATCTTACTTTAAGCTGCCAACCAGCTGCTTCTGTGATCCATGACAGCATCTCCAGGAGATCTTGACCATGGGCACTGGCCTCAGCAAGTAGAGTGCTTGCTCCGGCTTTTGTCCTTATGAATTCCTTTGCTTCCGTCTGGATCTGATTATAGTCTGCTTCATCTAAAGATACAAATAACCCTTCTGTGATATCATAATAGTCCAGGTCATGGTCTATAGATAATATTTTTGCCTCTGGTATGGCATTGATCCAAATAATTTTTGCAGATGAATCCACTTCTAGGGCGAGTTGTTCAAAATCGTAACCCGCAGAAACCTTAGCCTTGACTCTCACCAACACTTTTTTCTGAAATGGAAGAATATCAAAGTACTGGAAGCTTGATTTTTCATAAATTTCAGAGAAAGAACCTTCTACAGTAGTCAACTTGGCTACTTTTTGAATTTTATCGAGTAGTACTGTTGCATTTTGTTGAGTGTGTTCTTTAGATAGATCCTGCCACCACTGATAGCTGAGATATACTGTAAAAGCTAAGGATATCCCCAAAGCGATGTACAAGATGGTCTTCAATTTCTGCATGATTTATTTGGGTTTTTCAAAAGGGTACTTCAGCCCTTTATAGTCGATGAGCACCGCTTTGATGGAGCCGACAGACACCGGCGATTCTATGAGGAGGGGTACCCGGTTTTGATCACTGCTCGACCAGATATTCATTCGGTCATCTTCCTTAAATATCGTACCTGCGATGGTCTCCGGACTGAGATGATGGGTCTTATATTTTCCTTGTTTATATATCTTTTTATCTTCTCGCACTCCATTATATACGAGATTGAGGTTATAAGCTTTCTTTTCTAAAAATACATTGATGGGCAGGGTATTGCCTTTTTGATATTGATCAAAATTTTGCACCCGGACGGCATAGATCATGGTGAGAATATCTCTAGTGCAACCCTTGAGTTGATGAAAGGTTTCTTTAGCCGTTTCTTCTGAACTCCCTGTCCAAGTTCTAATTTGGTCTTGACCAGAACCGCCATATGGAAATTCAACTTTTTCATAATGGCGGTATTTGTTTTCCTGGATACTTCGTTTAAATGTGCGGGGTTGAAGTGTTGCCTTATTTACAATGGATTCAAAATAATCATCCGCTTTGAAAAACCATTCATATGAACTATAAGTCTTGCCTCGAGCTGTGAATTTATAGTGATCACCTAAATCATCTACCTTAAATACTACTTCACCAGCTGCTATCCAGACAAAATTCCAATTATAATAGAGCTTGTAAGTTAACTGCTCTCCAGGATTGAATGTGTTATTTTCTACTTCACATATCTCAACCTTCCCAGGAGCAACCATAGTTGGCTGATTATCTCTGACAGGAGAGACAAGAGCTACTAAAAGGATACAGATAAATTTAAGCATGGCTTGAATTTGTTTTTGTGCTTAATTGTTTTGCTGATAAAACGTAAGGTAGCCCCAGTATAGATGGTAATAAAATATTAATAATCCAAATAGTTGTGGTTATTGCCACAGCTAGGTCTAACCCAACTGCAATCAACCCCCACATCATGACTCCGACCTGAGCTCTGGACAGTAGGCCTATGAAATCAGGTAAAGGGATCAGGCTTT
>JAYUWT010000186.1:0-2063 GCA_043753405.1 Saprospiraceae bacterium
GGCAGGCAGGGATCTACGGATTTCGGATGTCGATATTCAATAAATTCAGGTATTTATTTTGTTGAAATGTGGACGGATCAATATCAAATTGACAGAATAAAAGTTGTAAAGAATTAACGTTTGCTAACACGTAGTCGCAAGGCCGGCCCCCGCGACAAATGGGAAAGCGTTATAGTCAATCCTAGGACAATTAAGGCAACGATTTTAAGAACCATTATTTATATGAAAACCTGCAAAGATCTAGTACTTCTTTTAATACTTGGATTAAATACACTTACTATTTGTGGGCAAACAAATGAGAATGAAAAAATGAGCGGCTTAATAATTTATGGAGACGGATTTATATTTGGCGTAGACGAACCAGACAGTTGGAAAGGCGATATTGAAAAGGCAAATGAATATTATTCAAACGTAATATTTTATAAAAGTGATGAAGGTTTGAAAAATGCAATAGCACTTATTCAAGTAACTATTTTCACCAAAAAAGATGAAAAAACCGAAAAGGATTTAAGTTATGATGTTGAGACATACAAACTAAAGTACAAGAACTTAAAGCAACAAGAATTTGCTGTGGCACATGATGAGTACAAATGCTATTCAAAATTGATGTATGTGGAAGAAGAATTTTATCAATACACTGCATATATAAATCCCGGAGCTAAATTCAAAAGCGGACTTTCCGTTGCAATGAATATTCCAAAACGACCAGCAACCGAAAACGAACTTAAGGCATTTCGACAAATTATAACTTCTTTAACAATGCTTAATGGTTAAAGACCTGTTTTTGTCTCCGTTTGAGCCCTCCTGCGCTCAAAAAAGAACTACAGATAGCGCGACGTAAAGGAAAAATGTGTATCTTTCATCTCCGGACCAGTCCTGCGGCAATGGCCAAATTCTTACCTGCAATATTAATCTGCATCACTAATTTGGATATTTCATCAACACTAATTAAGCAAAAATGATTAAGTATTTTACACTTCTGATTATTTACCTGACCAATTTACAATGTGCTCATGGACAAACATGGCTACCTTTAAATTCAGGCACAAATGGAATTGTTTATTCCTTGCAGGATTATAATTCTGAATTGTATGTTGGCGGTAATATTAGCCTCGCCGGAAACATTTCCGTAAATCACATTGCAAAATGGAATGATACTATCTGGAATTCAATTGGTGTTGGGATGGATGGCAATGTTTTGGCATTTACTACCTATAATGGCGACCTTATTGCTGGTGGCAATTTCACTTCTGTAAATGGTATATCAGCAAACCGAATTGCCAGATTTGATGGAACTAATTGGTCACCTCTGGGCGCCGGTATATCAGGAAATAGTGTTTATGCCATGCAAGTTTTCAATGGTGAATTATATGTGGCAGGATATTTTACCATCGCAGGAGGTGGTCCAGGAAATTACATTGCCAAATGGAACGGTACATCGTGGTCAAGTGTTGGAACAGGTATGAATTGGGTCGTTGTAGCTTTAGAGGTATACAATGGGAGCTTATTTGCTGGCGGCAATTTTACGATAGCAGGTGGTATTACCACCGGCCATATTGCTGAATGGGATGGAACAAGCTGGTCTGCAGTTGGGTCTGGACTTGGAGGAATGTTTGTTGCTGCATTAAAAGTTTTTAATGGTGAACTTTATGCTGGTGGCTGGACACTTGGTCCAAATTCTACTGCAATTGAATGCAATATTACAAAATGGAATGACACAACCTGGCAGGCAATAGGCACAGGAGGTGGCATTGGTAATCATATTACATCACTAGCCATTAATAACGGAGAATTATATGTTGGAGGTGATTTTAACAACATCAACGGAAACCCATTTAACTCGATAGCCAAATGGGATGGGGGATTTTGGTCACCATTGGGAACAGGAATTTCAGGAGTCGTTAATGTTCTTACAAGTTACAACGGAAAAGTAGTTGCAGGGGGACAGTTCACAACAGCAGGAGGCAATTTTGTTAACAATATTGCACAATGGACTACAACAACGGGAACAAATGAAACTGATATTTACAATTCTTATGAACCATATCCTAATCCTTCAACCG
>JAYUWT010000187.1:0-14054 GCA_043753405.1 Saprospiraceae bacterium
CAAATCCCTTCAGTGCCAGAATGATCGAAATACCGGCCTCATCCTTGACCCTTTTGATGAGCTCAAGATTTTTGATTAGCTTTTCCTCATGCAGGACAAAAGCAGCCCGCTTCAGTGATCCATATATTTCGAATTCAGTTTTCATGCCAAAATGAGAAGTTAGAAGTTAGAATATGGTTTCGTTTATCATATATTATTTTGGCAACATAAGTATAATTATTACACTTTTCCAATTATCTACCATCTGGAAAATCAATACTCATGAAATTTTCTTTCACTGAATAAAAGAAAATAGATTGCCAGATATTACATTTTTAGGATTTTCTAGAGTCTAGAGTCTAGAGTCTAGTATCTAGTGTCTGATTTAATCCATTTCAAGGTCTATATCCACTTTCTCATGCCATGGCAAACCATTAAGTGTAAGTTGCTCCATGAACGGATCGGGATTAAACTGCTCTACATTGCTCACGCCGGGAGTATTCCATTCACCCTTGAGGTACATCATGGCACCGATCATAGCCGGGACTCCTGTAGTATAACTAACAGCCTGTGTCCCTGTTTCCTTATAAGCTGCTTCATGACTACAATTATTCCATATGTAATAAGTCCTGGATTTGCCATCTTTAATGCCTTTTATTCTACATCCGATCGAGGTTTGACCGGTGTAGTTTTCTCCAAGGTCCCCGGGATTAGGTAAAACAGCTTTCAGGAATTGTAATGGAACGATCTCCATTCCCTGATAATTGATTGGTGCGATGCCGGCCATGCCGATATTCTGAATTACTCTAAGGTGGGTAAGGTATTCTTCCCCAAAGGTCATCCAGAATCTTGCTCTTTTCAGGGTTGGATAATTTTTGACTAAGGACTCCAATTCCTCGTGATAAATTACATAGGAACGCTTAGGTCCAATATCAGGATAGTTAATGTCTTTATAGATCTCATGTGGCTCTGTTTCGATCCATTGTCCATTATGCCAGTACTTTCCTTTTTGAGTAACTTCCCTAATGTTTATTTCAGGATTAAAATTAGTGGCAAATGCTTTTCCATGGCTGCCTGCATTGGCGTCAATGATGTCCAGTTCCTGGATCTCATCAAAGTAATGTTTGGCTGCATAAGCTGTAAAAACACTCGTAACACCGGGATCAAATCCACAACCGAGGATAGCTGTAAGTCCCTGTTCTTTGAATCTGTCATGGTAAGCCCACTGCCAGCTATATTCAAACTTTGCTTCTTCTTTAGGTTCATAATTGGCAGTATCCAGATATGCGGTATTTGTTTCAAGGCAAGCATCCATGATGGTCAGATCCTGGTAAGGCAAGGCTACGTTAATTATTATTGAAGGGTTGAAACTTTTAATCAAACTTACTAATTCAGGCACATTGTCCGCATCTACATGAGCAGTGGATATCCTGTCTGAACCTATAGCAGCTGCGATGGCGTCACACTTAAACTTTGTTCTGCTGGCTAATAATATTTCAGAAAATATCTCAGGATGCCGGGCGCATTTGAAGGTTACTACGGTCCCCACACCACCTGCTCCGATGATCATTACTTTAGACATAAGTCGGTTTTTTTAATTTGTCTGAATTAGAATTACAAAGATAGGACTCATTAGTTCTTATCAAATTATTCCAAACTATTTTTTCTATATTGCACCCATAAACGAAGTCATGATTGAGAAGATACTCATAATAGGCGCTGGAGGTCAGATCGGGACAGAACTAACAGAAGCTTTAAGGGAGATATATGGTGAGGAAAATGTCATAGCCAGTGATATTCGTCAAAATCTGGATGTGGCTAATTATGTCAAAATAGACGTAACCAATAAAGAAGAATTATGTCATTGTATTCAGGATAAAAACATTACCCAGGTGTACCATTTAGCAGCGATCTTATCAGCAAGGGGAGAGCAAAACCCTCTTTGGGCCTGGGATATAAATATGACGGGCCTGATTAATGTGTTAGAAGCGGGCAGGGAATTGAAATTAAATAAAATATTTGTACCATCAACAATAGCTGTCTTCGGAATTGAATATGACCGTGAAAATACAGACCAATTCTCAGTACTTATACCCGAAACCGTCTACGGTATCAGCAAAGTAACCGGGGAAAACTGGTGCAACTATTATTTTAAAAAATACGGCCTGGATGTACGTTCTATAAGATATCCGGGTATCATCGGATATAAAAGTATGCCCGGTGGCGGCACCACGGATTATGCAGTGGATATTTATCACCAGGCTGTGCAGGGATTTAATTACGTCTCATTTCTGGACAAAGGGACTTATCTGCCTATGATGTATATGGAAGATGCGATCCGGGCCACTATCGAACTAATGCAGGCTCCATCAGAAAAGATCAGGATCAGGACCAGTTATAACATATCCGGTTGTTCGTTTGCCCCTGAAGAAGTGGCTGAGGCCATCAAAGTATATTTTCCATATTTTGAAACTTCATATGCGCCTGATTACAGACAGGGCATTGCTGACCTTTGGCCTAAGAGGATCGATGACACCAGGGCAAGGGAAGATTGGGGTTGGCAACCTAAATATGACCTGACCTCGATGACAGCTGACATGATAGATCATCTTTCAGAGAAATACAGCCATTAGATAAAACAGATTAATCAAAATAATACCATTTTCATATGTTCACAAATGTAAGATCAAGTATTTCAGAAGAATTGAAGACACTTGATTCCAAAGGTTTATACAAAAGAGAACGCATTATTACCACACCACAATCGGCTTTGATCAGTACGGATGCAAGTGGCGAGGTTTTAAATTTCTGTGCCAATAACTATCTTGGTCTTTCATCTCATCCTGAAGTGATACAGGCTGCAAAGGATGCGATCGATACCCATGGATACGGTATGTCCTCGGTTAGATTTATTTGTGGTACTCAGGATCTGCATAAAGAACTGGAAGAGAAAACCGCAAAATTTCTGGGCCAGGAAGATTGCATTTTATATGCGGCAGCTTTCGATGCCAATGGCGGAATTTTTGAACCTTTGTTAGGAGAACAGGATGCTATAATATCGGATGAATTGAACCATGCTTCGATCATCGACGGTATCAGATTGTGTAAGGCTAAAAGGTTCAGGTATAAGAACAATGACATGAATGATCTGGAAGATCAGCTTAAGGCAGCAAGTGATTGCAGAAGAAAATTGATCGTGACAGACGGTGTCTTTTCTATGGATGGTTATATAGCCCAACTTAATCACATCGCGGATCTCGCTGATAAATATGACGCCATGATCATGATAGATGAATGTCATGCATCAGGTTTTATGGGCAAAACCGGGCGGGGTACCCACGAATATCATAATGTCATGGACCGGATCGATATTATCACAGGCACGTATGGCAAGGCACTTGGGGGTGCTTCGGGTGGTTTTACAGCTGCCAGGAAAGAGATAGTGGATCTGTTAAGGCAAAAGTCCAGGCCATATTTATTTTCAAACAGTCTGGCTCCTTCTATTACAGGAGCTTCTATCAAGGTGTTGGATATTCTTTCATCATCTACACATCTCAGAGACAAGCTTGAAAATAACACTCAATACTTCCGGAAGTCAATGGTGGATGCAGGATTTGATATTTTACCCGGCACACATCCCATCACTCCGGTAATGTTATATGAAGCCCCCCTTGCGCAACAATTTGCAAACAAATTACTTGATGAGGGTGTTTATGTCATCGGATTCTTTTATCCTGTGGTTCCTCAGGGAAAAGCAAGGATCAGGGTCCAGGTATCAGCAGGCCATGAAATAGCCCATTTGGATAAAGCTGTAAAAGCTTTTACTAAAGTGGGAAAAACCCTTGGTGTGATTGGTTAAGACAACTCAGCATTATTTTTTTATTATCTAAAATATTATATGTCAGGTCTCCATATTGACTTTGAGAAGATAATTCAGTTCTCACATTTTGATCATTTATTTGCTTCAGATCAAACAATTTTTAAAAAATTGATTCCCTTGACCACCTCAATGGAAAGTATCGGCGAGTCTATTAAAAGAAAAAAAGAACAAGATATCGATCGACATGCATTGGCTGAAATGCTTCATCGGCAATACAGGTCAAATAAATTAGAGGGAAGAGAAAGCTTGATAGATTCTTTAAAGGATGACAAAACATTTGTCATTGTTTCGGCTCATCAGCCTTACTTATTCGGAGGGCCAATGTACTTTATTTACAAGATCCTGAGTACCATTAAATTAGCTGAGCAATGCAAGGTAGCTTATCCTGACTATAATTTCATTCCAATATTTTATGTGGGAGGAGAAGACCACGACCTGGAGGAATCCAATCATATCAGGCTCTTCCAAAAAACAGTTACCTGGAACACCTCACAGCGTGGGCCTGTAGGCAGGATGAATACAGATGACATCAGTCCTGCTATAAAGGAAGTGGTCTCAATTCTTGGTTCTGCAACACATACAGAGGCTTTGACTGCTATTTTGAATGAAGCATATTTGCCCGGCCAGACTATCAATGAAGCAATAACAAAATTCATTCATTTGTTATTGTCAGATTATAATCTGTTGATCCTGAATGCAGATGACAAACAAGCCAAAGAAAGATTCAAAAATGTGATCGCAAGTGAAGTGTTAAGTCAGACAACACAATCCCTGGTTAAAGAGCAACAGGATAAATTAAAAAGTATTGGTTTGAAGCCACAGGCTTTTGTGAGGCCGATCAACTTCTTTTATATTTCAGAAAATGGCAGGAACAGGATCGAATTAAATGGCGAAAATTATTCCATTGTTGGGACATCAATGACTTTTACAAGAGAGGAAATGAAAAACGAGATTCAAAGTTACCCTGAAAAATTCAGCCCAAACGTCATCATGCGCCCATTGTACCAGGAATTTTTATTGCCTTCAGTGGCGTTTGTCGGTGGGGGAGGAGAGTTAGCTTATTGGTCGGACAGAAAATTATTATTCGAACACTGGAAAATTCATTTTCCCGTATTAGTGCGCAGGGACAGTATGATCATCATTGATAAGGGAAGTCAAAAGAAATTAGATAAACTGGGTGTTTCTATTAAGGATCTTTGTTTGAATTCGCACGAGCTTAAATCTAAATATATCAAACAACATTCAGAATCAGACCTTTCATTTGATAAAGAGATCGCTACAATACAAGATTTAATTAAAGAGCTTCAGTCAAAAGTATCAACTATAGATCCTACCTTGGTAGCCTATGTGGGGTCAGAAACAAATGGATTTGTAAAATCATTAGAGCAAATAGAGTCCCGGGTAAATAAAGCTATCGCCCATAAACATGAGACCGAACTGAATCAATTGACCAATCTTCAACAGAAATTCTTCCCAAACAATATTCTGCAAGAAAGAACTGATAGCTTTTTAGGTTTATATAGCCAGTATGGAAAGGAATTTCTTGACAAAGTGTATGAAGCAACAGAACCTCTCAGCTTTAAAATGAAAGTAGTAATGCTTGATTGATAATTAATATACTGATAGATAGCAATTATAGTTCGGAGTAATAACTAACATTTTCTACGTAATACCCTTCTGACATCTGACTTCTAACTTCTGATCTCTGACCTCTGACCTCTGACTTCTGACATCTGATCTCTGACATCTGATCTCTGATCTCTGACTTCTACCTTTCTTACTTAGGCATCAACATGCTCAGCATATTTTCCAGGGAGGACTTCAGATCTTTCCTGTTAATAATAGCATCCAAAAAGCCATTTTCAAGAGTTGACTCTGAGGTTTGAAAATCAGTCGGAAGGTCACGCTTAATAGTTTCGCGGATCACTCTTGGTCCGGCAAATCCAATAAGTGCTTTTGGTTCTGCAATATTCAGATCACCCAACATGGCAAAAGAAGCAGTAACTCCGCCTGTCGTAGGGTCCGTCATAAGTGAGATATAAGGCAATTTTTCTTCTGATAGTAAGGTAAGCATGCTGGAGGTTTTTGCCAGCTGCATGAGTGAAAATGCAGATTCCATCATCCTCGCACCGCCACTTTTCGAAATAATAAGGAGGGCCGCTTTTTTCTCTATGCAATATTCTATGGCAAGACATATTTTTTCACCCACCACAGAGCCCATGCTGCCACCAATAAAAGCAAAATCCATGCAGGCTACAACCAAAGGGATATTGAATTCACCCAGAGGTCCAAAAGCTACTGATATTGCGTCGTCCAGTTTAGTTTTTTTCTTTGCTTCTGTGAGCCTGTCTTTGTAAGGCTTTAAATCTACAAAGTTTAAAAAATCTTCAGATTCAATATTGTTGAAAAGCGATGTGTGTCCCTGTGGAAAAAGTATCTCGAAGTATTCCTTTGACCCTATTCTAGCATGATAGTCGCATATGGGGCATTTGAAATAATTTTCTTTGAATTCTTTCATTGTACTGGCCTCCTTACACTCCTTACACTTATACCAAAGACCGTCAGGTGCTTCTTTCTTGTTTTTAGTGGTGGTCTGAATACCTTCCTTTAACCTTTTAAACCAGCTCATTCAATATTATATGTTAAACAGTGTACCTATAATGTAGTCCGGAATTGAGACCAAACAAATCGCAGTTCTAATGACAATGATGGGTCAAAAGTACGATATTTTTTGAGAAACTATCTATCTTGCAATGATATGGCGCTTTGGATATCTGAGGCTTTATTTAAATCAAAGGGGTTTTAAATTCACTTTGGGAATTATTAAAAAATGAAAAATTGAGAGTAGCATTGATCGGTTATGGTAAAATGGGGCACATCATTGAGGCATTGTTGGTAAAAAGAGGCCATGAGATCTCATTTACAATTGATAAGGATAATGTCCATGAACTGACTCAGATTTTACCGGCAAATACTGATGTTTGTATTGAATTTACAAATCCGGAAGCAGCTTTCAACAATCTAAATATATTAATTGACAATGGACTTCCAGTGGTATGCGGATCCACAGGGTGGTATTCCAAACTACCGGAAATACACCAGAAAGTAATTGATCGAAACACATCTTTTGTTGCCGCTACTAACTTTAGTATTGGGGTCAACATCTTTATTGAAGCGGCTAAAAACCTTGCCGGTCTCATTAAAAAGTATGAAGATTACAGACCTGCCATCAGGGAAACGCACCATACTGAAAAAAAAGATGCACCTAGTGGGACCGCCATTACACTAAGTGAAGAAGTGGTCAGTGTCCTTCCTAATTATGAAGGATATAAATTGAACTCAGATGATAATGAAAATATGATCCCAATTTATGCTTTCCGGGAGGCAAACATCCCGGGAACCCATGAGCTAATATTTAATAATGGGATCGATGAAATTTCATTAAAACATATTGCATTCAATCGTGAAGGGTTTGCTATGGGAGCAGTCATCGCAGCTGAATATATCCACGACAAAAAGGGCATTTTCACGATATCGGAGATCCTAAAATCCATCGGCTAAGAACTTTTAAACATTAAGACACGTTAAGATCACGTGCATTGAACCTCGTCGCGCTCCGCAACGGCGGAGTGAGGAAAGTCCGGGCAACATAGAGCAGCGTACCACCTAACGGGTGGGTCCCGATCTCGGTCGGGAACAGAAAGTGTCACAGAAACTAAACCGTCCCGCGTGCGGGATAAGGGTGAAAATGTGCGGTAAGAGCGCACACTTCTGTTTAGTAATAGGCAGATGGGACAAACCTTACGTGTTGAAATGTCAAGTATATCCAGCGCATTTTATCTCAGGATAAAGTGTAAGTGCGGCTCGCATGAAAGTTGGAGGGGTAGGCAGTAAAGAGTTAATTGGCAACAATTGACCAAGATAAATGACGGGGCTTCTTTTGGGAAGAACAGAATCCGGCTTACTTCAATGCATTTTTTTAAAGATTATGTTTAATATAAATGAAAAAACCACTGTAGACATCCCGTCCACAGTGGTTTCTTTTTCTGACATCTAGCATCTAGCATCTAGTATCTAGCATCTAGCATCTAGAGTCTATTGCACATTCGGGTCTTCATCGACATCGAAAGTCCCAAAATCAAAATTAAGCGTAAATCTAAGCGTATTGTCCAATGCACTTCTCGTATTGCCTGTAGGCACTAAATAGGATAAATTCAAACCAAAGGTTGTATATTTAAGGCCCAGGCCAAGTGTAAAATACTTTTGATTGCCTTTCAAT
Source organism: Saprospiraceae bacterium (assembly GCA_043753405.1). Taxonomy (GTDB): domain Bacteria; phylum Bacteroidota; class Bacteroidia; order Chitinophagales; family Saprospiraceae; genus Parvibacillus. The sequence goes on from JAYUWT010000187.1 coordinate 8,139, forward strand.
GGACTTTCATATTGATATCCTGCCCGGATAGCAAATTGGTCATTGTACCAGTATTCGCCGCCCACACCAAATTGATATTCACGCAATTCTTCACTGAATCCACCTGAAGCATCAGAAAAGGAACCAAAAATAGCAGGAAGCAAAGCTTTTTCCCTGTAATCTGGGACAGTGTTATTGTTTGAATCCGTGAAAGCAGGATCCGGACTCGGGACGAGCAATTTATTAACATCCAATCCAAGTGTGATTCTGTTATACTGATCAAAGTCTACATCCCAAGCTGCTCCTATTCCTAAGTTGGCAGGTAGAAGATCCCTTACAGCAGATGCTTTGGTATATGATATTCGCCCACCGAGATTGGTCAAAGCTACTCCGAGAGCCAGGTTACTCTTAGTATTTGTTTTCAATGGAGTTCTGTAAAATACAGAAATGTCTGCAGCACCGGTTCTGGCAGTTTCGATATCAACACCATTTAATTGCTGCCCAGAAGCGAGATTGGAAGAAATGAATTTTCCTGTCAAAGCACCGTATAATTTATCACCTAAACTTCTGCTATAAGCTACAGCTAATTCAAACTCATGGGGTTTTCCTGAGCCGATTATATCTCCCTGTGTATTGGTAAATGTAAAATCACCCAATGAAAAATATCTGATAGATGCTGATATTGCTTCTTTCTTGCTAAATTTATAATAACCGGCTAAATATGCCAGATATATATCATTTAACCCAAGTCCTTTTAGCCATGGAACATAACTGACTGAAACACCTCCATTTCCCTTTGATGATGCGATCTTAGCTGCATTGAAATGCATTGCATTAGCATCTGGCGAAGTTGCCATTCCTACTCCCCCCATTCCCGAAGTACGTGCATCAGGAACTATTCTTAAAAATGCAACCACAGTCGAAATAGCATTTCTGCATGGAGAACCATCGGGTTCTACCCAATTACCTGAAAAGGGAGGACTTTCCCGACATTGTTGGGCTGATGAAAAATTTGAGTAAGAAATAAATAAGATAAAAAATATAAATAGGATATAATTCTTCATATATAAAAAAATTGCATTTTTTGAAATCGACCGCAAATATAAACTGAATAATCTTTATTTTATTGCCTTTACGGATATTAAGGCTTCTATTTTAGTAAAACCAATTTTTGAAAATCACTTTGAATTACTTTTTTATTATTGTCTAAAGTATTGATGACTTTCACTTTATAGATATATACTCCCTTCGCTAACTGATCACCGTAATCATCGAGTCCGTTCCAGACTGAGGTCTTAAATCTCTTTCCAACCGGACTTAAAGGTTCGGAAATAGTTTTGATCAACTTGCCGGAGACTGAATAGATCGCGATCTGAGCTTCTACCGAACTATTTTGAGAGTCAAATTCAAACATAAAGGAAGTTGCTGTAGTAAAAGGATTAGGATAGTTCAACAAATTTGAAATGGTGTTTTGTTCCGAGTTTGAAACAATAAATTCTATTTCAGCTTCACTTTTATTGTTAGCAAGGTCCCAGGCTCTAAGTTTCAGTGTATAATTACCGGGTTCCAACTGATCAAATTGATATTGTAGTTCACCACTTTTGTAATTGTCTTTTTCTGCAGCATAAAAATCATTCATGATCTTATCTTTCGAAGGATCATTATTGAGTGTGGAGACAATCTCATGACCGATACTACTAGATGATATATTAATACCTGTATCATCTTTTAATTTTGCTATCAAAATGGGAGATGTATTCACCGTGGCTCCGGTCTTAAAACTCAGATCATTAAGGTATAAACTTATTTCCGGAGGTGTATTATCCACGATCGGATTACTGCTTTCTCCTCCGATCTTTACTTTGGTAGTATATCCACCAGCATCATAGATACCATTTTCAGCATAAAATGACAATTTTCCGGTATCGATGGCATAATTAATGTCTTTTGGAGAAATAAATTCAATGGTAAATAGTCCATTTATTACACTCGCTTTTCCCTTGAATATCACATTATTCTGATAAATGATTGGGATGTTCGGTCCAAATCCGTCATTGCCTTTTGAATACAATTTATATTCCTTATCAAATACTGTAAGGGTCAGAGTTCCATTAAAGTCAGAAATAACTGCATTTTGATTGTTTCTGACCGATCCCGTAAGTTTTACTTTTTCAAGAGCTTTTATTGTGTCATTGGAAACTATGCTGTAAGGTTTGTCATTGATCGATTCCAATACTATATTTTCTTTCGGAAAACTTAAAGTCATAGCAGGATCGCCTAATAAAACAAAAGCAAGCCTGTCTGACCCTGAAGTATTATTTTTAGTTTTAGCTAATATTTCACCATTTGTTAAATGCACACCATTGACCTTGCTGTATAATATCTGGAATAACTTATTGATAAATACCTCATTGCCTGAAATGTAAACAGATCTCGTAGTGGTCATAAGAGCGATCATACCACCATTTGGTTTATTGATACAAACCTTTCCTACTGAAGTGATCTCCGGATCATCATAAGTGGAGAAGGAACATGTTCCAGTGATCAACATCGGAAATCTGTTTTTATTTTTCATTCCATTGAGTGTAGCCCTGTCAATTATCTTTTCCTGGGCTAACCCATCGACACCACCGTGTCCAATATAATTGGAAACCAGGATGCCGTTATTGAATTGATCATTCATATCTGTGACTGCAGCAGGATAACTTTCACCACCTACTGTAACTTCCTGTTTGTACATATCAAGGTTAACTTTCGAAATATTTATTTCAGGATTAACCCTTCTGATTTTTAAAAATAATGATTCCGTCTGATTGATAAAGTTGTCACTATTCTTATCATCCCAATCATCTGAGATCAATTGGAGATTATGCCTCCAATCGCCAAATGAAGCTTGGTCTGTTTCATATACTTTTACTTTGTTGATTATTGTTTGTGCCTGGCTTCGGTCCTGCACAGGAAATCTTCCAATAAATACATCTATAAGTCCTTTTTCGATCTCACCTTCATCATCATCCATAAACCCAAAATAATCATCGGAAGGTATCACATATATAGGATCAAATAATCTTCTTGGATATTCATACACGGGTACATAATTTGAATTCTCCTTATTGGATCCTTCTTTGAATATCAGGTCCCTGTAATCATAAGAACCGTCTCCAAACATAAGGATATATTTAAATTTATCCGGGTTTCGGCTATAAAACATCCTTGCCATGTCCCTTATACCTGTAGGATCCTGACTTCCACCTGAAAATTCATTTTTTATTTGTTCCACATCGACAGCATGGACTAAGATCCCTGACTGTTTGGTCCTATAAGTGGCGTACTGCCTGGCTTCCTCGACAAATTTAGAATGATAAACTATTACCATATCAGGTGTTTCTAACCCATGGATATTCTGGCTTTCAACAAGGCCTGTTTTTTCTACTGTTCTTATATCTGCCGGGCTAAAGCAAATAAATTGACTTGAATTATAGTGTGGTAAAGTAATGGAAGTTTGCCCGTTAGTAATATTTGCATTCATTTTTGATGCCTGGAATAAATTTGTAATTTCCCAGATCTGTTCATCTCCTTTCAAATTTGAAAGGTTGTATTTTATATTACCGGATGTAGCCGGTCTGAGTAGTCTGAATTCCATCGACTCTTCCTCCTTGACTAGAAACCTTTTAGCATTCACTTCAATAAAATCCAGCCAGCCCATACTTTCAACTCCTACCTGTGGAAAATCAAAAGAGCTATTCCACGTACCTCCTTTTTGTTTAAATAATAATTTTTTTGTAGCATAAACAGCCACACGTCCCTCAGAATCTTCGATATTCGTATGGCTGAAATTAATTATGGTACTTTGGTCATCACTTTCCAGCAAAACAGTAGTTGGTATCTTAGATCTAACTGCAAAACCCATATGAACCATTCCGGTATCATTCGGAACCAGGTTATTCAGTTTGAAGATATTTGTAAAATCTTTAGTCCGCGCGCCATTCTGTATCAATTCATCAACCCACATCTGGCCGGCACCGATCTTTGAGAATTCCCTGAGAAGATTGGTTTTATCAACTTCATACCTTTCTATATGGTCATATTTATCAGTTTCCTGATCGAATACAGGGCTGTTATCTTTATTTACTATGCGTTTACCGGTATGGTCATTGACCTGGATATAAAAATATTTTTTATCATCGTATATATTGGATATACGTGTCACAGAACTATCACTTTGTTTAGACCATTTATGGGCACCCGGAGAGTAAAATAGAAAATGATCACCATTGTCCCATTTTCCGTCTTCAGATCCTACTACCTGGATCGCTATTTCCTGGAGATCATCAGTCCTGGATACACTATTCAATTCCGGAAGAGGTCCCGGTAGGGTCCCGAATAATCGGATATGGGAAGGATTTACTGTAGAAGTATTAATCCCTAAAGATGATAACATCTCATCATCTACTTTATAGATTCCGGGTTCTGTTGTTGCTATTTTATAAGTAGAAACTGATTTCAGAATAGACTCCGTAACATAAGGTGGTGGATTATTTCTTTGAGTAAGATTGCTTTCTACTCTGAATACCACTTTGATGGAATCTAATAATTGAAAGTTATTTAGTGTTGTCCATTGTCCGGGAATAAATTTAATACTTACACGCTGGTCTTTACGTCCTCTGTTTATGTATATGGTAGGTCTCACATTTCTATCTCCTGCTCCTTCAAATGCGACATTTATATTTTTTTTACTAAAAAAAGGTTTGAAATCCTGGATGACAACAGACTTGTCAGTTTCAAGAGCAAAACCATCAGTATAAAATTGGATAGAACTGTGATCCGGGTTCACTTCATTGCTTTGAAAGAAGAGTAGCTTATCCGAATTAAATATCTCTATAGCTTTATCTTGCTGGGTGGATAAGTCAAAAGTTTTTTCAATTAAACCTTGCCCGAAAGTTATTCCGCAGGAAAGAACTGCTAAAATAAAAAGTAAAATATAGCGTTGAATGATTGAACTGTTAAAAGTGTTGATAAGACGTGAGTGCATAAATTTTTGTTAAAATGAAATAAAGCTAAATCAAGAAAGTAATTGCCCGGTCATTGTAAAGCATAACGTTCTAAATTAGAATTTATTTTTAAATTAAAGCGCAAAGGTAACACTTTAACATATTTGGCTACAGATTTATCCAAAGTGAGCAAATTTATCTTACTTTTGATTTTTAAAGCAGGCTCTATGATTAATCATATTTACAAGTTTTTTTTCTTATTTCTGATGGTTTTAACCTGCCATGGATCTTTCGCCCAGGACCCTGTTTTTTCCCAGTTTTATGCCCATCCATTAGAATTAAACCCTGCCCTTGCAGGTAATTCGGGAGGAACCAGAATTGGACTGAACTACCGCAATCAGTGGAATGGTCTTACTTCTGATTTTAAGACTTATGCAGTGAGTGCTGATCAGTATTTATTTAATTATAAAAGCGGAATCGGTATTTCCCTCATGGCAGATGAATCAGGTCAGGCAATTTACAGGACCCTCAATGGTGAATTTTCTTATGCTTATCAATTGGAACTGCGCAACGATGTGAAGATCAAGATGGGAATTCAGGCAGGATTTATTAATGTTGCTCTTGATTATGATAAATTCCTTTTTTATGATCAGATAGACAAAATAAATGGTCCTATAAGTCCTTTGGGTATTCCGTATCCTACCAGTGAGGCACCACCTGACTTTAGCAGTAGGACAGTACTTGATCTTGGTTTTGGAGCGTTGATCAACAATGAAAATTTCTATGCCGGCTTGAGTATGAAGCATTTAAACAGGCCCGACCTTAATTTTTATACTTCTGAAAGCAACACAAAAAGGGGTTTGCCGGTGCGATTAACAGCTATGGCCGGATACCGATTGCCTTTAGGAATCGTGCGATATGGTCAAAGATCTGATTTCGCAATAGT